>PLUZ01000368.1 GCA_003162995.1 Methylocapsa sp.
AAGGCTGCGGCGATTGCGGCGTGAAATCCAATTGCGTTTCGGTGCAGCCTCTCGAAACCGAATTCGGCCGCAAGCGAGTCATCGACCAGTCGAGCTGCAACAAGGATTTTTCCTGCCTCGATGGTTTCTGCCCGGCCTTGGTGACGGTGCATGGCGCCCGCCCTAGGAAGGCCGAAGTCAAGCACGAGCAGGATTTCCCGGACCTCGTACGGCCCTTGATACCGGTGATCGGCACCAAACCCTATGGGATCCTCGTGACCGGGGTGGGCGGCACCGGCGTCGTCACCATAGGCGCTATTTTGGGGATGGCCGCGCATCTTGAAGGCAAGGGCTGCGGCTCGATCGACATGGCAGGCCTCGCACAGAAAGGCGGCGCCGTTTATAGCCATGTCAAGATTGGCGCAAGACCTGAGGATATTCACGCGATCCGGGTCGCGGCCGGCGAAGCCGATCTGGTGCTCGGTTGCGACCTTGTTGTCTCCGGCACGAAGAGAGTGCTCGCCGCTGTCCGCCGCAACGAGACAGGATTTGTCGTCAACACGGCGGAAATTTTTCCAGGCGACTTCACTCATAATCCCGATTTTTCGCTCCATCCGGAGCGCATCAAGCAGGCGATCCGGGAGGCCGCCGGGGACGGCGTAAGCTTCCTCGACGCAACCGGCATCGCAACCGCGCTGCTCGGCAATTCCATCGCCGCGAATATGTTTATGCTGGGCTTCGCCTGGCAGAAGGGCCTTGTGCCGCTTGACGATACATCGCTGCTGCACGCCATCGCCCTGAACGGGGAAGCCGTTTTGATGAATCAGGCGGCATTTTTGTGGGGCCGCCGCGAGGCCGCCGATCGCGCAGCGGTCGAAGCTGTTGCCGCGCCTTTACGCCGTAGTACAGCGACGCAAATGCAATCGCGCTCCCTCGACGAAGTGATCGAGAGACGCGCCACTTTTCTTGCCGCCTATCAAGACGAAGCCTATGCCAAGCGCTATTTGGCTTTGGTGAAGCACATCGATGAAACCGAACGGGCGAGGGTCCCTGGCCGGCATGATCTCGCGGAGGCGGCCGCGCGCTATTATTTCAAGCTGCTCGCGATCAAGGATGAGTATGAGGTCGCCAGACTTTATAGCGACGGGTCTTTCGCAAAGCAGATCGCGGCGGCGTTCGAGGGCGAGCCGCGCCTCGAATTCCACCTCGCGCCGCCGGTTTTCAGCCGCAAGAACGAGAAGGGCGAGGCGAGGAAATCGAGTTTCGGACCTTGGGTCATGCCCCTTTTCCGGTTTCTCGCCGGGTTGAAAGGGCTGCGCGGTACGGTTTTCGATATTTTCGGCTACACGAAGGACCGCCGCATCGAGCGCAAATTGATTAGAGACTATGAAATTCTGATCGCGGAAATTTTGGCGAATCTTTCTCCCGGCAATCATGCGATCGCGGTCGCGCTCGCTTCCATTCCGGAAAAAATCCGTGGCTACGGCCATGTGAAGATGTGGCATTTGCAAGCCGCCAAGGCGGAAGAGCAAGGCCTTTTGGAGCAGTTCCGCACGGCACCGGCACCGGTGAAACTCGCGGCTGAATAATTGCGGTTAACCTCACTCCTTGATCAGGCCCTCGAAAGGTCCCCATCCGATGGTTTTTGGGGGGCCGTCATCGGGATCGTATCGGGGCTCCGGCGGTTTACTCTCGTCAGCAAAATAAAAGTCAAACGCCGTGACGGAAAGCGCGCCGCCCTCCCCGGCCAGCACCACCCTGACAGGCAAAGTGAACGACACCTCTTGCAGGGCCTGCCCTGGCCGCAAGGCGGAAGGCGCCTTGAGCAGCAATTCCGCCCGGCCGAGCCAAGTCTCGTTCATCTCGTCCCTTTCGAAGGAACGTGGGTCAAGATCCGTCGCAAAATACGATACGCCCGGCATATTTTGGGAAAGCGCAAGCCATTGCTCGCTGCTTTCGACCTTGTAGCCGGCCACCGCTTTCACGATTCGATCCGCCATCGCGGCCTCGCCCTGACCCATGGAAAGCAGTTCATCAAGAGACATCAGTTCATCCGTATCTAAAATCTCAGCGCTGCCGGTAGCGCCACGCCAGCGTCTTGCCGAGTGCGTCACGATCCCCAAAGATCCGTTGCGGATCATAACCGAATATATGCAGCAGCCGACGGAATTCAGCCTTTTCCGAAGCTGGAACCGGAAATGCCGCAACGTCGTAAAGGGGTGGCGAAGGCTGCCACGGCGATTGCGGATCTGGGTGCAGAGAGAAGCAGCCTTCCTGCGCTGTTAACCGTGCGACACGCGGGGAGACTTCCACAATCAGCGGAGCGTCTTCCGGCGAACCAAAAACTTGAGCGGTTTTCACGCGCCGCACGAAAGGGACGCGAAGGGCCAGGATTTTCGCATCGGATGCAAGGCTTTCCTCTTCGATGGCGAACCAAGCGGCAAGAAGAGGATTGGCCGACCAATCGAGCAACCGCGTCGGTAGCCCATGATGATGCGCAACCGCCAGCCATTCCAGTTCCGTGAACCCGTCCGCATCGAGAGTGCGTTGCGATTCACGCACGAAATCCTCGAACAGGATCTTCTCGTCGGCCAAGCGGTAAGCCGCGACGGAAGGCTGACGGCCAATCGCCGGAACAAGATCCCAACACGCATCGCCATGCCCTCTGAAAAGCCAGGTGCCATCGGCCTTCGCCGAGGCGAAGTCGAGAAAATCCAGCCACGTCTGAGACACAACTGGCGATGTCGGCCAGAACGCAAAAGGCATCGCCTTCTCCCCCCGTCACCGCACCAGCACATTCTTGAACTGCCACGGATCTTCCGTGTCGATGTCCTCGGGAAAGAGGACCGCACGGCCTTCAAGCGGTGTCCAATCCGTATAATGCCCCGTGACAGGGCCAAGGTAAGGGCGCTGCACTTCGAGGCAGCGGCGAAAGTCGAGCTCGTCGGCCTCGACAATCCCGGCCTTGGGATTTTCCAGCGCCCAGACCATCCCGGCAAGCACGGCGGAGGACACTTGGAGCCCGGTTGCATTCTGATAGGGCGCGATGCGCCGCGTCTCCTCGATGGAAAGTTGCGAGCCATACCAATAGGCATTTTTCGCATGCCCATAAAGCAACACGCCGAGTTCGTCGATCCCGTCAACAATTTCATTCTCATCGAGAATATGCGACTTTTTCTGAGCCTGCCATTGGGCACCCGCCATCTCGTCGAGCGAAAGCACGGCATCGTCGGACGGGCGGTAAGCATAGTGGCAGGTCGGCCGGTAGACGGTTTTTTCGCCTTCGCGCAAGGTCAGGTAATCGGCAATCGAAATTGCTTCATTGTGGGTGATGAGCCAGCCATGCTGCGCCTTGGCGGTCGGCGTCCAGGAGCGCACCCGCGTGCCGGCGCCCGGACGCTGCAAATAGATCGCGCAATCCGGCCCGAAGGCGTGACGCTTCCCTTCCGGGGGCATATGTTTTTCGTGCGTACCCCAGCCGAGTTCGGCGGGCTGGAGACCTTCCGAGATAAAACCCTCGACCGACCAGGTGTTGACAAAAACGCCGCGCGGCTTTGCCGCCGTCGCGCGCTGGGTGTCGCATTCGGCGATGTGAATGCCTTTGACACCCGTGTTCCGTGCGAGCCGCGCCCAATCCTCGCGTGAAGTGGGATCCCCGGAGTCGATCCCGCAATCGGCAGCGACATTCAAAAGCGCCTGCTTGACGAACCAGGAGACCATGCCAGGGTTGGCGCCGCAGCAAGATATCGCCGTGGGGCCATTCCCAAGCGCGCGGCGCAGATCGAGGATCTCTTCGCGCAGAGCATAATTCGACCTCTCCGACACCGTCAGCCGCGTATCGGTGTAAAATCCAGGCCAAGGCTCGGCGACCGTGTCGATGCACAGCGCGCCGAGTTCATGACAAAGCCGCATGATCGCGGCCGATGAGACTTCGACGGACAAATTGACGACGAACGGCTGGCCGCCACCCTTTGTGAGAAGCGGCTTTAGCACCGAGACGAAATTTTCTCGCGTGAGAGCTGTCTTTATGAACGCTATTCCTTGCTCGTCGAGGAGATGGCGGTCCTTGTCTTCCGGATCGATGACCGTGAAGCGCGATTTGTCGAATTTGAAATGACGTTCGATGAGCGGCAGCATGCCACGCCCGATCGAGCCGAAGCCGATCAGGACAATTGGACCAGTGATCGTGCCATGCACGGGCCATTGCGACATTGGTTTTCTCCGGGAGGGCCGAGGGGATGCGGGCCGCGTTTCAGCGGCACAAGCGGTACAAGAAGGAGCCGCAAGCTTCAAGCCAGCCGCTCCTTGCCAGTTCAGAATGCGGGATAAATGTGATTTTTGACGATGTGATTAAGCCGCGCGGCGCAGTTCGAAGACGCCGCGATGCACTGGGAGATCGCGTGCGCCAGCGGGTGTCACCACGCCCCTCGCGCCTTTCAAAGCGCCATCATCGAGTTCGAGCCCAAGAAAACGCGCTTCATCGACAGGGCCGGGAAGGGAAAGCCCAAGCGTATGGCGCCGGGCAAAACCGAAAGGCTCATAATAAGGCGCATCGCCGACGAGCAGGATGGCGCCATGCCCAGCGGCCATGGCACGGAACAAAGCTTCCCCCATGAGCCGGCGGCCAAGCCCGCGCGAACGATAAGCCTTGTCGACCGCCAGCGGCCCGAGCAGAAGAGCAGGCACATCGCCGGCTCTGATCTGCCACAACCGCAAAGTGCCGACGAGTTCGCCCGCGTCCTTTGCAACAAGTGCGAGACCCGGCACGGGCAAGCGGCCCTCACGCAGACGCTCCACGGTCTTATCGAAACGCGCCGCGCCGAAAGCCGCATCAAGCAAATCTTCGCGGGCCCCAAAATCGGCCGGCGATTCATCGGTGACAAAAACATATGGTGCGGCGACAGCGCCAATGAATGCAGGCGCTTGCACAAGATCGTTCGAAATCAAGGTCATCTGAGCCTCCGCCGGCCATACCGGGATGCGCGAGACGACCCTCGCACCGTGCCAGGGCTCGCGTGCGAGCCCCCGCCGGCCGTCCGGGACAGGATTGGGGTGAGTGCGGCGGGAGCGTTTCTCCGCCGCGAGGATTTCGGCGCCGCCGCTTANNGAATAGGTCGTCGTATAGGCGCCCGTTCCTTCGATCAGCACTTTCGACCCGATTTCGAGGCCAATGGGAAGGAAATAGGGTTCCTTCTCATAGAGCACATCGACGGAATCGCAGCTTGGCCCGGCGACCACGCATGGCTCGGTGGCTTCGCCATCGAAAGCGGTCCGGATCGGGTAGCGGATCATCTCATCCATCGTCTCGGCGAGCCCATTGAACTTGCCGATGTCGAGATAGACCCATTTCACTCTGTCATCGTCCGACTTCCTGGAGATCAGCACGACTTCCGCCTCGATAACCCCGGCATTGCCGACCATTCCGCGTCCCGGTTCGATAATCGTCTCGGGAATATGATTGCCAAAATGGCGTCGCAGCGAATGAAAGATCGCCTGCGCATAGGTCTTCACTGCCGGCACATTCTTCAAATACTTCGTGGGGAAGCCGCCGCCGAGATTGACCATCTGCAGACTGATCCCGCGCTCCGCCAAATCGCGGAAGATCGCAGCCGCCGCTTTCAACGCGCCATCCCACATGCGCGGATTGCGCTGCTGAGAGCCGACATGAAACGACAGACCGAAGGCGGCGAGCCCGAGCCGGTGCGCATGTTCGAGCACGCGCGGCGCCATCTCCGGCGCGCAGCCGAATTTGCGCGACAGTGGCCATTCGGCGCCGGCGCCATTGCACAGCATGCGGCAAAACACCTTGGATCCAGGTGCGGCGCGCGCGATTTTTTCGACTTCGGCCTCGCAATCCACGGCGAACAGGCGCACACCAAGCTCATAGGCGCGCTTGATGTCGCGCTCCTTCTTGATCGTGTTGCCATAGCTGATACGGTCGGCGCTTGCGCCTGTCGCCAGCACTTGCTCAATCTCGACGACCGAAGCCGTGTCGAAACAGGAGCCAAGACGCGCGAGCAGATCAAGCACGCGCGGATCGGGATTGGCCTTCACGGCATAGAACACCCGCGTATCCGGCAACGCCTTGGCGAAAGCCGTATAATTGTCGCGCACGACATCGAGGTCGAGCACAAGGCACGGCCCATCCTCGCGGCGGTTGCGGAGAAATTCCAAGATACGATCGGTCATCGCGGCATCCCTTCGAACGGCGCGGAGTTGCGCGCCGGAACGAACAAGCTTCGGGTGAATGGCGATGCCAGACCGGCGCCCGCGCTTTGGAGACGCGGCCGCTAATCACCATGCCATTCGCGACCGGCGGCGTTTCGCAAGGCAAATGCCTCGCGGACCGCGCGGTCTGATGCTGCGCCGTTGGACATTCCCACCATGGACAAGGCAAATTGCGCCGTCCAAAGTGTTCATGGCCATCGCTTGGATTGGGATGAATCCCGCTCCGCACGCCCGGCAAGAAAGACTAGCCTCTTCGGTAAGCCAGCTTTGGAGGCTGGCAGAGACGAAAAAGCCCGGTCCGTCGTTGCTTTAAGTCGCGNNCACACGACCACAGGCACGTGCGAAATTGGGCGTGTTCAGAAATATGCGATTCTGCCCGCATTACAAGAGATTTTTTCAAAAAAATGCAGGCATGGCTCGTCCGGATGATCAAACCTTACTTAAAATTTAGCTTCACGCTTGACTGGATGACTTCGCGCCGGAAGCACGCGATCTCACCACATGCCCCCGTGGCAGGCGAATGGCCGCAACCCTGCCCAAGCGATCGAGAGCAGACCGGCGCAAAAAAGCGCAGGAGCCGCTTGCCGCTAGGGCAAAAGGTGGGTAACCCCGTGTGCCACACAACCCGCCTCACTCGACGGCGCATGATCCTCCTTTCCGGGCCCCCATGACCAACCTAGATCGCCGCACACTGGTCAAATATCTCGTTCTCTCAAGCGCCGCTTTGCCCTCGACGATCCGGTCCGCGCCGGCCCAGCCCGGAAAGCCCCCACAGACGCCGCCGAAATTCGACTTCGAGGACGTCGTGCGCCGCGCCCGAGATCTCGCGGCGGCGGATTTCGACACGGCCTCCCCGGCCCTTCCCGAAGCGCTGAACAAATTGGATTTCGATGCCTGGCGCGACATAAGGTTTCGCCCCGACAAAGCCTTTCTCGGCGCAAATGGAAGCCAGTTCCGGCTGCAATTGTTCCATCTCGGCCATCTCTACCGGCGCCCGGTGACCATCAACACGATCCGCGACGGGATCGCAGCCCCCATCCCCTACTCCGCCAATCTTTTCGATTACGGCCGCACCAAGATCGACAAGCCCTTGCCGGTCAATCTCGGCTTTGCCGGCTTCCGGCTGCATTACCCCCTGAACAGCCCGAAAATCTTCGACGAGGTCATTGCCTTTCTCGGCGCGAGTTATTTCCGTTTTCTCGGCCGCGACCAACGATATGGCATGTCCGCGCGGGCGCTTGCGGTCGAGGCCGGCACGACCAATGAGGAATTTCCTTTTTTTCGGGAATTCTGGATCGAGACGCCAGAGCCCGGCGCCGATCAGGCAACGATCTATGCACTGCTCGACGGCCCCTCGACGACCGGCGCCTACCGCTTCGATCTCTATCCCGGAGTCGAGACCGCCATCGCCGTCTCGGCCGAGCTTTTTCCGCGCAAGCCGAATGTCAAGTTTGGTCTCGCCCCATTGACCTCGATGTTTTTCATCGGAGAGGCGGATCACCGTTTCAACGATGACTTTCGTCCGGAGCTGCATGATTCGGATGGGCTCTTGATCCATTCGGGAACCGGCGAATGGATTTGGCGCCCCTTGCGCAACTCCGTGAAGCCGGAGGTCTCTGCCTTTCTCGACAAGGACCTGCGCGGGTTTGGCCTGTTGCAGCGGGACCGCGACTTCGACCATTATCAGGATCTCGACCTCGCCTATGAGATGCGCCCGAGCCTATGGGTCGAGCCGAGGGGGAGCTGGGGCGAAGGCCGCGTCGATCTCGTCGAATTGCCGACCGGGCACGAGACCAACGACAATATCGTCGCCTCCTTCGTGCCGAAGGATTCGCCCGAACCGGGCAAGCCTTTCACCTACGCCTACCGCATCGTCGCCGGTCTCGATCTTACCCAGCTCTCGCCCAACGGGCGCGTGCTGAACACCTGGCAGACCGTCGCCGCAGCTCTGGGTTCGGCCGAGCAGCCGGTGCCGGGCTCACGCCGTTTCATCATCGATTTCACCGGCGGGGACCTCGCCTACTACCTCAATGACCCGCAATTGGTCGAAGTCGTTCCCTCCACGAGCCAAGGCACGATCACACGCTCTTTCATTGTCCCGAACACGCATACCAAAGGGTTTCGCGCGATCATCGACGTGCAGTTAGAACCCGGCCAATCCGCCGATTTGCGGGCTTTCCTGCGCACTGGCACGCGGGCGCTCACGGAGACCTGGACGTTTCCGTGGCGTGCCGATTAAGGCACCGGCCCCTCCTTCAATCTTGTCAGATCGAAGCCATCGATATCTTGCAGCAATTCGATGAAGGCGGTGGCACCGTAGTCGGCGCAAGCCTCGCCCTTACGCGCAGTGGCCGCCGCCGCATCGCCCATGGCACCGGACACCGAAAGATCTTGGGCCATCCAGCCAAAGCCGGTCGGGCGGCCGGCGCGCAGCCAATTGAAATCGCGTTCCAATGCGATGCTCTGGGACAGAAAATCGGCGGCCTCGTCCTCGCGCACGAGGTCTGGCCGGAAATTCAGCATCAGCGATGTCTCGATCTCGCCAGCATGGATTCCATGCTCTTGTTCCTGCGCCGAAAAAAGCCCGTCGGGCGCGCCGAAGCGGCGCCAGGACGCGAGCACGACAAGCATGCCGAGCTTTGCTCGAAGATCATGAGCGATGCTGTCAAGAATCGCGGAATTGCCGCCATGTGAATTCAAAAGCACCAGCTTGCGGCAACCAGCGCGAAAGATGCATTCGCAAAGTTCAGTCCAGGCACTGATGAGGGTTGCCGCCGGTATGCTGAGCGTGCCGGGATAATCCGTGTGCTCGATCGAAAGCCCGCAATTTTGCACGGGCAGAAACAGAACGGAGAGTTCGCGCGGGAGGCGTTCGACAACTCTTTCGATATA
>PLUZ01000116.1 GCA_003162995.1 Methylocapsa sp.
TTGCCTTCTATTCGGGCCTTTTCGGCTGGACCAAGGGCGAGGCGATCAGCATGGGGCCGATGGGTGTCTACCAGACATTCGCCACGAGCGGAGCGCCCTGCGGCGGCATGATGACCAAGACCCCAGAAACACCTGCNNGGCCAGATCATCCACGGCCCCACGCAGGTTCCTGGCGGCAGCTGGATCGCCCATTGTCTCGACCCGCAAGGCGCCATCTTCGCGATGGTCGGTCCCAAAGGCTGAACTATCGTTGATCGGATCGGGAAGAGCATTATGTGTTGCCGGCATAGCGGGCAGCCTGCCTTTGTCTTTGGCGTCAGAGAGCACGCAACAAAAGGATATGCCTAGTGAAGCCGTCGACCCTGCACCTGACTCTTTGTCTGGGCCTCTTTACAACCGCTGCATGGGCGGCCTTGAAGCCGGGCGACGCCGCGNNGACGCCGCGCCCGATTTCACCGTGGACGCCGCGCTGGGCGGCAAGGAGTTCAAATTCTCCCTCACCGAAGCATTGAAAAAGGGACCAGTGGTTCTCTACTTCTATCCCAAATCATTCACGAGCGTCTGCACGGTCGAGGCGCATGAATTCGCCGAAAACATCGAGAATTTCGCGGCGGCGGGCGCAAGCGTCATTGGCCTTTCGGGCGACAAGATCGAGGTTCAGCGCGACTTTTCGACCAAAGAATGCCGCGACAAATTCCCGGTTGGCGCGGACCCTAGCTTTTCGGTCATCAAGGCCTATGACGCCGCCTTCAACATTCCGATTGTTGGCGCGGCCTTCGCCAACCGCATTTCCTATGTGATTTCGCCCGAGGGAAAGATTCTTTACGCCTACTCCGATTCCAATGCGGAGAAGCACATCGAGAATACGCTGGCCGTCATCAGGAAATGGCGCGAGGAGCACAAGCGCTGATCGTCCGAGTCTCTCTAGGCCACATTCTGCTCACGCCAGCGAAGTCTCAAGAGCACACCAGCGATTTTTTTGGACCGCCATCCTCACCATTCTGCTCGTCGCAGCGAACGTCACCACGTTCCCGCAGACGCAGGCCGTCCGCTATGACACTTTGGCCAACAGACGCGACCCGAAGGAGATGTACAATTCGAAGCGTAGCGCGATCGACGATCAGCGACGGCACCTTGGTTTTCTTGCTGACGTCGGGCCGGACGCATCTACATCTGAATAAATATGCGCCGGCCCTGCGGGCTGTTTAGGCTGTCGGGCGCCTTCTCCCGACACCAATTCTCGGCGCATTACTGCCTATCAACGCTGCCGTTAAAAACTAAAACGTCGCCGGGGGATAGGGATGCGACGTCAGCAAACTCAAAAGCGGTCAAGGTTTAGGCAGTGCGTAGGGTGCGTATCATTTGCAGGATGTTTACGCGGACGCCCGGCGGAAAAAGGCGTTAAAAACTTCATTAACTTAAGCATAGCAATTATTTAAACACACTTCTCGCGCGTGGCGACTCGTCAGAAACCTGCAAATGATACGCATGATACGCACAGACAGGAGCTAGACGACTGGGACATTACAACGGCTACGCCCAGCGGAAGTTGTGCCCAATGCGGACCCTACAGCCGGAACTCTAGAATTTCTTCGGCCGTGCCCACGCAATTACAACCCTCTCCTTGCTCGCGGCTGCTGTCATGGACCGAGCGGACGAGATTTTGTGAGGTGCTGAAGGGCCCTTGGTAATCCCTGGTGGCATCCGCCCGCGCCGCCGCCTCCGCAACAAGAAGATTTAGCCTTAGTTTTTGACTACGTCCTGTTTTGACGCACGGGCCTGCCAAGAGTCCCGAAGCGCCATCATGGCCATCGGATAGGAGTCGCCATGCACACCTGACCCTGCACCTCTTCGAACGCTTCGATCAACCCCACCTGGACTCCGCCCGGGCGGGGCGATCCGGACGCGTTCATCGAAAAGAGGTCTCCATGTTTCAGATTCAGGCTCCCATCCTCATCGTCCCCACCGCCGACGCCAAGCTGGCAGTGGGCGTCCATCTCCACGCGGCCGGGCTCGCCGCCTATCGCGAGATCGCCCTTGCGGCGAAGGGGCTGGAGATTGCGCATCTCCAGTTCGTCTTCCGTGGTCTGACTCTTGCCGTGTGCTCGCGCGTCCGGCGCGACGGCATCGTCGAAATCGAGATCGGGCTCGGCGACCCGCGTTTGCCGAAAAGCGCCTTTACCGCCGCCCAGATGCGGCAGGCCGAAACCGCCTCTCGGCGGAGCGGCGCAGGGCGTCCCAACCGGCCGGCCGGCGCGCGTTCATTAATCTCGCAGGATAACGGCTCCCGGAGTATGTAGCCTAATGCGAGAACGTAGATGCTGACAATTGTTATCGGCGATACTCATGGGATGGCCGCGAAGCTCGAAAATCTCCTCGGCCAAATCGACATGTGGTGTGCGGCGAACGCCAGGGCCGAGCTACGCCAGTTGATCTTTCTCGGCGACTACATTGATCGTGGCGCAGACTCGCGCCGAGTTCTTCAAATCGTCCAACGCCTCCAAGCCGAGGGCGCTATCTGCCTTCGCGGCAATCACGAAGAGCTCATGCTTCGAGCGACGGAATCGGAAAGGGACCTTACAAACTTCCTCGCCAATGGCGGCGATGCAACCATCTCCTCCTTGCGCACACCGGCCGCGTTCTGGCGAGCGCAAGAATGGATGCGTGCGCTCTCGACGAGCCACGAAGACGAACTCCGTTATTATGTTCACGCGGGGATTCGACCCGGCGTGCCCCTCGACCGGCAGACCGCCGAAATCAAGCTTTGGATTCGCGGCAGCTTCCTTCGTCACAGGGGACCGTTCCCGAAATACATTGTCCACGGTCATACGCCGGCGATCTATATTGATCCAAAGGAAACGAAGCTGGACGTGCGCGACAACCGCTGCAACGTCGATACGGGCGCTGGAATGAATGGGCCCCTTTCGGCGGCAATCTTCAACGATCGCCAAACGAAACCGATCCATACGATCAGCGTCGGCGCGGAGTGACCTTCCCCTGATTTTGTGG
>PLUZ01000084.1 GCA_003162995.1 Methylocapsa sp.
CCAACTGCCGTTTATAGGTTTAAATGCACCACCGATTTCAGGCGCGGGCACCATGCGTTAAATTCGGCCCATTAGCCTTAACCCCTGGTCCTAAATCCGGGGTCCAGTTCAGACCTCCTTCAGGTCCTTCACGTACCGCGCAGTTGTCTCGTCGATCAGCTTTTGCCAAGTGTCTGGGTCAATGTCTTCCAGAGTGCCGGTCCGCGATTGATTGATTGCGCTTTGCAAAGCCTCGGCTTCGATCTTCAGCCCCAGCTGCAGGGAAGTCATGCTGCTGACGTCGGGTGAAGGTGATGGACCACCTGGCCCCAGGGGCAACTCCGGACCTCTTGATCCAGTGGCCATAACTTTTCTCGGCGGCGGCTTGATAACTGGCGCTTGGCGCGGAGTAGTAAGGGCCAGCACCGGCCAGACGGTCGGTGCGGCCTCGACGCGCTTGCTGGGCAGCCAGCGGTTGGGTGACGGCCGTGCTCCCCGGAACACCCAATCGCGAATTGTGGCAAGCACTGAGGTGTGGTCATATTCGGTTTGCCCTTTCGGCGCACGGAAGACTGTACCTGGCTCGATGTAAGGTGAGACGACCACGGCCGGCACACGCGGACCAAACTGCTGGAATGGAGAAAACCCCTTAAGAGGGAAGTGATGCTGACTGTCATCGGGTGGCACGGCCGTGTTAGGCGGCACCACGTGGTCGAAGCAGCCGCCATGCTCGTCGTAGAGGATGATTAGGAGAGTATTAGGCCATCCCGGCCCCTGACTCAGCGCACGATAGGTCCGGTAGATCAGCTCCTCGCCGGCACGCATGTCGCAGAAGGGCCCTGGGTGTTGATCATTCGTCGCCCCCGGAAGGAACCTGGGCTCGATAAATGAGTAACTGGGTAATTTTCCCTCCTTTGCGTCTTTCTCGAAGTCTTTAAAGTACCTTATTTGAGGTGCCAATTTGAGCTTTTTGGGGATGTTCCAAAACTGGACGCTGGTCAGAGACGGAGTTAAATTGTCCGAAATCTCCAGGGGATTCGCAGCTAGAGAGCCTCGAGCAGGCATTGCCAAGTCATCGAGTAAGCCGTATTGGTACAGTTTCCAGGTTACAGATTGTTCGCTCAGCACATCGAACACGGTTCGTTTGCCACTGTAGAAAGTCAAGTTGGGCGCTGGGTCACGGTGCTCGCGCAACTGGTCCCCATTGTTGAGACGCCCGAACGAGGTTCCAGCGTGCACGAAGGACCTGTTGGGCCAGGTCTCGCTCGGAATAGAACAGAACCAGCGGTCGCAGACGGCGAATTCTTTGGCCAGCTGAGAAAGCACCGGCACTTGCTCAGGCTTAAACGACTCCATGATCTTTTCTGGAGTCTTTTTGTCGACCCTGGCATAGTTTTTCAGGAATCCGGTCATGTCCGCTCGCAGGGGCTGTTCCGCCTGACCGGTCTCGAATGGATCGAAGCCGAACATCTGCTCGAGAAAACTTGGGTAATCTTCTTGCGGGCAGGGATTGGGCTGTTCGTTTGGGGACTTAGTGACACCCATGGTGGCGAAAACGGGACGCGAGTCCAAGGTCCTCTGGTTGAAAAACCGATTGGCCACTAGGCCGTCGACCGTTGGCAGGTTCTCTGGGGGGATGTTTCGCTGAGGCCGATTGTCCGGCGCATACAACCACCCGAGCAAGTTGTCGAATGAGCGGTTTTCCAGCATGAGAACCACAATGTGTTTAATCTTTTCCTTGACGTCCATGCTGACCTCCCCTTTGCGCAAGTATCCTTAGGGTTGAATTTTTCGACGCTCCCTACTCTCGACACCAAATTGAGAGGGATTCCCCTGAATGAATGTCGCCCGGCTCCTACGGCGGGCTGACTGGAAACGCGTGACAAGCGAAAGCAGCAGTCACCGCGCCCGGAGATGGACTCGTTCCACGATCAGCCGCAGGATGTCAGCGAACAAACTTCGTGAATGGTCACCTGGTTGACCATTGCCTCGGCTAATCAATCTTGCTACTTGAATAGCCACAATCGAAGTCGTTGACAACCGGTCGACTCCGGAGTCCAAGTCGGCGGCTCACGCATCAAGCCACAACCAAGATGCGATGCTCAAGGGAGGAGGAGCGATGCGTAAAAGCCTATTTCTCGTTGCAGTAGCGTTATTGTTTGGGTCAACCGCCTTTGCCCAGGAGGATACGGGCTATAAGGACGACACGATCTCCGTAAAGGCTTATAGGCTAAAGTTGGAAAACAAGCCCAAAGTGGCATGGGTGGTAACAGAATATTTTAAGCTTGGAAGATTTTATATTGCCTATCAACCTGCCGACGGTACTATTCCGCTAAAGGCAACTTCCCCGGTCATCGCTGGCGGTGGTAAAGTTACAGACGGTCGCCGGACGACCGGTCCAAATGACAAATTCGGTTATTTCGGCGATTCTTTGGGAAAAAAAAACGAGCTCCTCTCGGAGGAACTCGTACCTAACACCGATTACGTATATTGGCTGATTGGGACTGACATAAACGACCCGAGCACAGAGTATAAGTCGCCGCAGCAAGCTTTTAAGACAACGCCACTGGAGGGTCTTAAAAATGGCCTCCTCACCGACGAGTCTTCTCAGTTTGGGCTATCGTCCGTTGATTTTAAGGGCGTTATCGGAAAAGCCAAGGAAGGTGGGATCGCGTATATCGAATATGGGACCGAACCCTCAAATCTCGACCTCAAAACCAAAGCGAAGAGCTTCAGCAAAGGTGAGGATGTCTGGTATTCAGCCGTAACCCAGCTCCTGCTTCCTGGGGCGACTTATTACTATCGGCTCGCGGCTGACTATAAGGACGGCGATAAAGCCAAGGGTAATACCTTAAGCGTCAACCTAAAGCCCATCACCGAGGACCCTAAAAACCCGTGCGGGTTGGAATTCTCTCGCCCTCTCCCAGCAGCGCCTTTTGCGATACGTCTCTCAGAGGACATCGCGGTCATGTGCAGCGCCATTCGCTTAGGTCCTTCAGTCGGTGCTGGCCTCACAAAGGGCGGCGCTGTGGAGGACACGCTGGTTTGTCCAGAGCAATTTCCGCGCAATCTCAACACAAACGCCTTGGATCTCACGATTCCAAAAATCAATGTGGGGATTGTGATTGAAAAGAAGGGTCCGGGCTTCTTGCGCACCTCGGACGATGTTAGGTTTATGGAGTGGGATGTTTGGGCGAAAAAGGGGGAGGAAGGCACGCAGCAGCCTTTGCGCCAAGGCTCGCAGAAGTACTGGGCTATTAACTGGAACCCCAAAGAGCAGTCGCTGATCGTGTGGATCTTTTGCTCCAAAAACTGGTCAGCACCCAACACGTTTAAGTAGCTAACNNGTTGTTTGATTCCCGAGATTCCGAAGCATCGGGGGAGGCACGGTTTCTCGGGGAGCGCCGTCGAGGAAATGGGCCAGCGCGGCCCATGCAGGAACATAAATGCCGGGGGCGGGGCCATGGCAAGACGAGCGCCATCGGTTTCGTCGCGGCGATAAGGGGCCAACGCTTCCGCCGCGCGGCTATGCAGCGCCGTCACCGTCGAGCCGGGGCGGCCCTGGCACGGGTTCTAATTTGAGAGATCTGACATCAAAGGACGGCGATGTATTGCGTGCTCGCTTTCCTGCCGGGGGCTCGACCAGCAACATACTCCCAAAAGGGCTCCCGGTCTTTCGGGTTCACCAGTCCTTTTCCTTTTTGCACGTCCGCAACGGGTCAACTCCCGTCATTGGGAACTATAAGCCGAATTACCGCTTGGGGTCGGTTCCGGCGGTTCGATCGCGGCACGAACGACAATCAATTATCTACCATCTCGGTCCGCTTGCGAACTCAAAATCTACGTTTTTTCAGGCGACAAAACACATTCATTGTACTTCGCTTGGCGAGCCTTTTGCATTGCAGCAAACACAATCAAATCGGGATAGCCCATTTTTCGAAAGGAAGAACAGGCGCCGCAGTCACATGCCTGGAGAAGGCGACGGGCGCGGCGGCGAGGGAGGCTCTGCTTC
>PLUZ01000541.1 GCA_003162995.1 Methylocapsa sp.
CGGCCAGCGCCTCGTCGATGGCGTTGTCGACGACCTCATAGACCATGTGATGCAGGCCCGAGCCGTCATCGGTGTCGCCGATATACATGCCCGGCCGCCGGCGGACAGGTTCGAGCCCTTCCAGCACCTCGATCGAGGCAGCGGTATAGCTGGTTTCGCTGGGAGTTCCGGGAGTCTGCGTTCCGCTTGCCGTTTTTCTCGAGGGCGTGCCTTGGCTCTTCAATCCAGGCTGGGCTGGCGGCTCCTTGCGTGCCGCATTGCCGAAGAGATCCGCATTCCTTGCCATTTACGCGTCAATCCTTGTGATTCGATTTGGCTGCTGCTTATGCCATGAACATGGCAGGATTGGAACGGAACGAAAACATTTTCCGGTTCACAGATCCGGAAAGGATGGCTTCGGAGAATCTTGGTCTCATGAGGCCTTGGCATATGAAACAATGAAAAAGGCGGCCCCTCGGCCGCCCTTTATTTTCTATACGCTGACCGAAACCAACCCCGTCATGGAGCGGCTTGGCTAATTGCTGGCCACCTTCAGAGACGGCGCCGAACTTACGGCCGTTGGCACGGTGGCGATCGTCTTCAGAATCCGGGAGGCGATCTGGTAGGGGTCGCCTTGAGAGTTCGGACGGCGGTCTTCGAGGTAGCCTTTGTAGCCATTGTTAACGAAGCTATGCGGCACGCGGATCGAAGCGCCACGGTCAGCAACCCCATAGCTAAACTGGTCTATAGACTGAGTTTCATGCAGGCCGGTGAGACGCATGTGATTGTCCGGGCCATAAACAGCGATGTGATCTTCCTTGGCCTTTTCGAAGGCGGCCATCAGTTGCTCGAAATACTCCTTGCCGCCCACTTCGCGCAGGTAGGTGGTGGAGAAATTGGCGTGCATGCCGGAGCCATTCCAGTCGGTGTTTCCAAGCGGCTTACAATGATACTCGATGTCGACGCCGTATTTTTCCGCCACGCGTTGCAGGATATAGCGGGCGACCCACATTTCGTCGGCGGCTTTCCTGGAGCCCTTGCCGAAGATTTGGAACTCCCATTGGCCCTTGGCCACTTCGGCGTTGATTCCTTCGTGATTGATGCCGGCATCGAGACAGATGTCGAGATGCTCCTCGACAATCTGGCGGGCCAGATCCCCAACATTCTTATAGCCGACACCTGTATAGTAGGGGCCTTGCGGGGCTGGATAGCCACTCTCGGGGAAACCAAGCGGCCGCCCGTTTTTATAGAAGAAGTATTCTTGCTCAAAACCGAACCACGCGCCGGGATCGTCTAAAATGGTGGCACGGGCATTCGTGGGGTGAGGTGTGACACCGTCCGGCATCATGACTTCGCACATGACGAGGACGCCATTCTTGCGTGTGCTGTCAGGGAAGACGGAAACGGGCTTTAGAACGCAGTCGGAGCTTCTTCCCTCGGCTTGCTGAGTAGAACTGCCGTCAAAACCCCATAATGGAAGTTGATCCAGAGTAGGGAAGTCGCTGTATTCTTTGATTTGGGTTTTTCCGCGAATATTTGGGACAGGTTTGTAACCATCGAGCCAGAGGTACTCGAGTTTGTATTTGGCCATTTTTTTTGCTCCCTCCATCGTCGATGCCGCATGTCGCGGCTGATTCTGGCGCCAGTCGCCCGAGCGGTTTTGCTGCTGCAAAGGCACCGCCGCGACGTGCATCATCTGTGCCAAATCGGCTTGGGGAGCATTCCCTTTCCCTCTTCAAACAGCGCGTTTGCCAGCCCTGGCCATTTGGACAACGGCCGGGGCTGACGATTNNCAGAATCACAATGAGTAATACATGTCGAATTCGACAGGATGCGGGGTCATCTCGAAGCGAATCACTTCTTGCATTTTCAATTCGATATAGCTCTCGATGAAATCATCGTCGAAGACGCCGCCGGCCTTGAGGAAATTGCGGTCCTTTTCGAGATTGGACAGGGCTTCACGCAGCGAGCCGCAAACAGTCGGGATTTTCTTCAATTCTTTCGGCGGCAGGTCGTAAAGATCCTTGTCCATCGCTTGGCCCGGATCGACCTTGTTCAAGATCCCGTCAAGACCCGCCATCAGCATCGCCGAGAAGGCGAGATAGGGGTTCGCCATGGGATCTGGGAAACGCACCTCGACGCGCTTCGCCTTGGGATTGGACGTGTAGGGGATGCGGCAGGAAGCGGAACGGTTGCGTGCCGAATAAGCAAGCAGGACGGGTGCCTCATAGCCAGGCACAAGCCGCTTGTAGGAATTTGTCGAGGGATTGGTGAAGGCGTTCAGCGTGCGGGCGTGCTTGATGATACCACCAATATAATAGAGGCACTCCTGGCTCAAATCCGCATATTTGTTGCCGGCGAAGACCGGCTTGCCGTCTTTCCAGATCGATTGATGCACATGCATTCCCGAGCCGTTGTCGCCAAACACCGGCTTCGGCATGAAGGTCGCCGTCTTGCCGTAGCTTTGCGCCACCTGATGGATGCAATATTTATAAATCTGAAGGTGGTCGGCCATCGTCGTCAGAGGACCGAATTTCAGGCCCAGCTCATGCTGTGCGGATGCCACCTCGTGGTGGTGCTTTTCGACCTTGGCGCCCATGCTCGCCATGGCAGCAAGCATTTCGCCGCGCATGTCCTGTGCCGAATCCTGCGGCGGCACCGGAAAATAGCCGCCCTTCGTGCGGATCCGGTGGCCGAGATTGCCTCCTTCGTAAGCCGTGTCGGTGTTGGACGGCAATTCGGACGAATCGAGGACGAAACCCGTGTTGTAGGGGTCCGACTTGAAGCGGACATCGTCGAACACGAAAAACTCCGCCTCCGGCCCAAAATAGACTGTGTCGCCGATCCCGAGGGAAGCGGCGTAGGCTTCGGCCTTCTTGGCGATGCCGCGCGGATCGCGGTTATAGGGTTCGCCGGTCGTAGGTTCGAGAACATCACATATAATCGAGAGGGTGGGCGCCGCGAAAAAAGGGTCGAGCGTCGCGGATGCCGGATCGGGCATTAAGTTCATGTCGGATTCATTGATTGCCTTCCAGCCGGCAATCGACGACCCGTCGAACATTTGACCTTCGGAGAAAGTTTCTTCTTCGATCANNTCCTTGATATACTTAAGCACATCCTTGGCGGTCTTCATTGTATTACCCTCTCTGCGTTGGGTTTATGGTTGTGGGTGAGGAACGGGAAATGGAATTGCACGATTTCGCGGCAAGTTGAGGGGATCAAATCGCGTCCGTTCCGGTTTCACCAGTCCGGATGCGGATCGCGTTTTCCACAGGCGAGATAAAGATTTTGCCGTCGCCAATGCGTCCCGTTTGCGCGGCTTTGCGGATCGCATCGGCGGCGAGACCGGCACTGGCTTCGGAAACCACGACTTCGATTTTAACCTTGGGGAGGAAATCGACGATATATTCCGCTCCACGATAGAGTTCGGTGTGGCCCTTTTGGCGGCCAAANNAGCTTGAAAGGTTTGATAATCGCCTCGATTTTCTTCATTGGCATGTTTTTTGGACTTTTTTTCTGTGTTGCTTCGGTGAACCAGAAGGAAACCGCGCGAGCGGCGCTTTCATGGCTCATAGCATCTGCCAAGCAAGCCTGCCAAGCAAAACTCATGGGGAACGCCGGCGGACACGCATGTGGTGTCGAGTGGCCTAGCGGAGACAGCATCGCGGGGCAAATCGCAGGCGAAGAGTCGACGCAGCGGCTGCTCATGAAGCAATTGATATTGATGGCATATTGCGTTGCCACCGCCGCGCGCCAGATGTCGCAGCGAGGTCTAAAGGCCGGATTGGGACGCGCTCTCCGCCTGCGCCGCCACAAGCCCGGCCTTTGCCGTATTTGTTTCGTTTAGCTTAGCTCGTCTTATTTAGTCTATTCTATTTAAACGGCAGCTCTTTGCAGTTTTCGATCACTGTATATTTGGTGTCAGGCGGATTTGTTTTTACGATTTTAATACCTTCGGCAACGCTTTCGAATCCGCCGCGATCGCCGCTGCCCGTATCAAACGTTACGTCGAAATTGACTTTGTCGGCTTCCGGGCCTTGGGTAGGGTTGTTTAGGGCAAGCGGGATAAGGATAAAGCCAACATCTTCGACCTTCTCGCCTTTCGGAACAGTGATCTTATCAACGTATTTCACGCCCAAGGCAGGTCCAATTCTCGCATCCGGAATCATATAACGCTGATCCCGCTTATAAATATTCCCTTTATCTTCAGGCTTGGATTGGTTCACATAAAA
>PLUZ01000350.1:0-8879 GCA_003162995.1 Methylocapsa sp.
AATTTGCCGAGCCACCTCTATCTTCGAGAGAAGCAAATGAAGCGGAAGTGTGGCGACCGCAAGCAGCGCGCCGATAACGGCAGGCGACGGGGCAAAAAATATTCCCAAGCGACGCAAATCACTGCCCAACCAGTTGTAGGCCGCTGCTTTGCTTCGAGCATGATCCCAAAAAGCTGCAGACTTTCCGGATAAGAGCATGCGACAAACAAAATGATAGATACCATGCGCGATGGAACTTGAAGCAATTATGGTCTAACCGCAAGGTAGGGTACGGCGGAAAGATTTCCTTGCAACCCTAGCAAGGGCAAATTCCTGTTGTGAAGGTTGGACTGCAGGCCGCCGTTCACGCCAAGATACACATCAGGCCGGAAGGAAACGTCCAACGGAACTAGGAAGCTCATCGATGCCACCAAACCATACACGCCGGATCGCCGTTCTTGGCGCCGGCGCCTGGGGCACGGCGCTCGCCAATCTCGCCGCTCGCCCGGGCGGCAAGGATGAGGCCGAAGTCACGCTCTGGGCGCGCGACCCCGCACATGTCGCCGAGATGACCGCCACCGGAGTCAATGCGCGGTATCTTCCTGGCGTGCCACTCCTCTCGAATGTCCGCCCCGTCGCGGACCCAGCCGAGGCCCAGGGCACAGAGCTCATTCTCGCCGTGGTCCCCGCGCAAGCGCTGCGGCCGGTCCTGGAAATTTTCGCGCCATATGTGGCGGATGGCGTTCCCATCGTTGTTTGCGCCAAGGGTATCGAGCACGCAACCGGACGTTTCCTAAGCGAAGTCGCCGCCGAGATATTGCCCGGTAATCCGCCAGCCATCCTTTCCGGTCCGAGCTTTGCCAAGGAGGTAGCCCAAGGCCTGCCAACCGCCGTCACTTTGGCCGCGCATGACGGCGAACTCGCAGCCACGCTCGCCGGCATGTTGGCGACGCCCTCCTTCCGGCTCTATTCCTCATCCGATGTGAGAGGGGTTGAGATCGGCGGCGCCGCAAAAAACGTTCTTGCGATTGCAAGCGGGATCACCGCAGGCCGCGGCCTCGGGGCGAGCGCCGGGGCCGCCCTCATCGCACGCGGCTTTGCCGAGCTCAGCCGTTTTGGCCGTGCCCATGGCGCCCTCCCCGGCACCTTGGCGGGCCTTTCGGGCCTCGGCGATCTGGTGCTCACCTGCACTTCGTCGATGTCACGGAATTACGCCCTTGGTGTCGCGTTGGGGCGGGGGCTGTCTCTCGTGGACGCCATAGCGCGAAGCGGCCTTTGCGAAGGCACGCACACCTGCGGCGTGCTTGTCGATCTCGCCAACGCCAAGGAGATAGACATGCCGATCGCGGCGGCCGTCGATGCGGTGCTTGCGGAACGGATCTCCGTCGAGGAAGCAATCGCGGATTTGCTTGCGCGCCCTTCTAAGGCCGAATTCGCGGGAGGCGATTAAGTGAGCTGCGAGTCTCGATTCCTTATCATATTGCCGCGTGCTGTATTCGTAGAAGAGCTTCACTGCAAATGGAGAGCGCACCGATGGCGCATTGGCTGATCAAGAGCGAGCCCGGCAAATGGTCTTGGCAAGACCAGGTCAAGGCCGGCGAAAAAGGAACGTTTTGGAACGGTGTCCGCAATCACAGTGCCAAGCTAAATTTAATGGCGATGCGCGTTGGCGAACAAGCTTTCTTCTATCACTCCAACGAAGGCAAGGAGATCGTTGGTATCGTCGAAATCATCAAACCCTATTATCCAGATCCGTCGGATTCGAGCGGCAAGTTCGGAATGGTTGATGTTCGCGCGGTCGAGGCATTTAAAAAACCGGTGGGCCTCGATGCCATAAAGGCCAACCCGCGCTTAAAACAAATGGTGCTCGTCAATAATTCACGGCTCTCGGTGCAGCCAGTGAGCGATATCGAATGGAAGATCATCCGCGCCGAGGGCGGCCTTTAATGCACACCGCACCGAGCATGACTATTGTCATATTCGGCGCGGAGCCTCATGGGCTATCGCCCTCGGCATGAAAGTCTTGTTCCGACTCAACCTAAACTCTTCCAAGTAAGGCTAAAATCAAAACGACTACAAGGACCGTACCGAGCAAACCGCCAGGTCCATAGCCCCAACTTGCACTGTATGGCCAAGTCGGCAATGCGCCGATGAGCAGCAAAATTAGCAGAACGATCAGAATTGTCGAAAGCATTGCATTGTCTCCTTTCCTGTTTCCTGCCCCTTAATCCCATCACGGAAGCAAGGTTCCATGCTCACGGAACGGTGTGGAGAATGAACGCGATCAGGATGTCTTTGTGTTCAAGATAAAGTGTGGCGCCTGTGAGTGGCAGCGGCTTTCTTGGCCGAAGCTGAACGCTCCGCTGCCGAACGGTTCGCTGATGCTTGGCCACCAAGCTCGCCGCCTTTTCGCGATGAGGCGCGGGATTCCAATTGGCCACGACCGGCGCCGCTTTTCTTTCCCCCGCCACTTTCCTTGTTTACCGTTGCCCACGCCCTGCGTTCCGCTTCATCCTCCGGCACGCCACGCGATTCATAACTTTCAGTGATGTGGTCTGCTTCGCGAATCTGCTTATCGGTGTATTTCGTTTTATCGCCACGAGGCATCGTCCCAAGCACCCTTTCATCAATGAGCGCACGCTAGAGAGGCCGCATCAAATCGAGGTGATGCGGCCCTCAACTGTGCAAAAATCTAACTCTGCAGAAACGCGATCACTGCTTATTGATCCAGTCGTCAACGTGCTTGCGGACCGCATCCTTATCGAGGCCGTAGCGTTCCTGGATTTTGCCTTCGAGTTGTTCGCGCTTGCCGGCAATCTTATCGAGGTCGTCATCCGTAAGATGACCCCATTGCTCCTTGACCTTGCCCTTTAATTGCTTCCAGTTTCCTTCGATGCGGTTCCAATCCATAGCAAGTTCCTTTCTATAAAACCCCCGTCACGGTCCGTTAATGGCGGTGAGGTAGGAAGGTTCCAGCGTAGCCTTGATCAACAATATGTAACCCAAGCGGCATCTTCGCTGCCTATCTGACAGGATTCGAACCTTGGCTTTGCTTACGTGTTACGACTTTATCCATTTGTGTGCTCTTTTCACACGACTCTATTCATTGGTTCCCATCTTTCGATCTGTTGATACGGAGGAAGATACAATAATGATGAACTTCGCAAGGAGAGGGACAGTATGACCAGCACGAATGAACAAATGATCGAGAAGCCGAGCTGTCGGCCACGATCATTCCTGCTCTTTTGCCTATGTGTCGTGCTTTATATCTTTGCCGGATGGACTGGCGGGATCATCACCGCGCGACAAAATTCCAGTCTGGTATGCAAGCCTGGCGAAGCCAGCATGGACGCCACCAAATTTCAACCTTTCGATAGCGTGGAGCGCTCTTTATTTTCTTATGGCCGTCGCATTGTGGCGGCTTTAGAATAGAATCTTCTAGTCGCCGGCGCGAAACAAGGCGCTCGTCTAGTTCTTTATTCACCTCGCCTTGAATTTTGTCTGGACGCCGGAGTTTTTCGGCTGGCATGCCATTTACACCGCTAGCGCGATAATCGTGCTTCTCGATGCGAGCCTATGCGCCACGCTATGGCTAAGTGCACAAACCGATCGTCTGGTTGCGCTTCTACCCCGATCGAATATCGTAGGCCTCGTCGAGCTATTGCTGGATGGCCCCTCTCTCGAACCGATGTAATTTACTGATCAAGGACCTGGAGGAGTCGAGTTTCGAGGAGACGGACAAAGGTTCGCGTCAGCGCCCGCCATCGATCCTATGCACGAACGGACGCATGTGCTCATCGCGCCCGAGCTCGTCCTGGTGATCGCCTCAATGTCGAATCTTGCATCCTCCAGCAAATAGTCGAGCACGCCCCAGGTGAAAGCCCTATGCGAACTGCCGCCTTGCAAGTCAAGAGTGACCTTCTTCTTGCCNNCCATCGATCGAGTAATTGGATCCCGTGATTTGTGCCGCCGCATCCGAGCTGAGAAAGACAAAGAGAGCGGCAACCTGATCGGCGGTCACGAATTGCTTGGTCGGCTGCGCCAGCAAGATCACATCATGGATGACTTGTTCGCGTGTCATGTTGCGCGCTGCCATCGTATCGGGGATCTGTTTTTCGACGAGCGGCGTCCAAACGTAGCCCGGCGAGACACAATTGACCGTGACGCCGAAGGTTGCAAGTTCAAGCGCCGCCGTTTTGGTGAGGCCCGCAAGGCCATGTTTCGCAGTCACATAGGCGGATTTAAACGGTGAGGCGACAAGCGAATGGGCCGAGGCTGTGCTGAGAATGCGTCCCCACTTGCGTGCCTTCATGCCGGGGATCGCGGCGGCCATCGCATGGAACGCGGCGGAAAGATTGATGGCGATGATCATGTCCCAATTTACGCGCGGAAATTCCTCGATTGGCGCGACATGCTGCACCCCAGCGTTGTTCACAAGTATATCGACCGAACCAAGCTTGGTTTCCGCCTCCTTGACCATGGCGTGGATCTCGTCCGGTTTCGTCATATCGGCGCCGGAGTAAATCGACGTGACGCCGAACTCCTTCTCGATTGCGGCCCGCTCGGCTTCGATCGCCGCGGCGTCGCCCATGCCATTGATCATGATATTGGCACCCTCTTTAGCGAGGGCACGGGCGATGGCAAGACCAATGCCGCTGGTCGAGCCGGTTACAATGGCATTGCGCGATTTCAGTGTCATATATCCTCCAGGGGTTCGCGAGTACGGGGCCCCGCGCGAATCGCTGCGCCACCATGCTACAACGGAGCAGCGGAAAGATAAAACCAAAGTGAAGCTAGGTGCTTAAAAATCGCTTCGGGCATGAATTCAGAGTATAATGATTATATGAATGTTTCACGTGGAACACGCCGGGAGAAGCCTCCTGGGGCTGCTGAGCCGGAGGGTCCCGACCCCAAAGGCACGCTAGCCGCCGCACTGGCACTCTGCCGCCGCGACAAGATAAGCCTGACCCCCGGCAGGCGGCGTATTCTTGAGATTCTTGCCAGCGAAGGCCGCCCGCTTGGCGCCTATGAGATGATCGACAGGGTGGCGGAGGCGACCGGTAAGCGGCCGGCGCCGATTTCGATCTACCGGGCGCTGGATTTCCTACTTGAAAACGGCCTTATCCATAGGCTCGCGTCTCGCAACGCCTTTCTCGCCTGCGGCCATGGGCACGCCGCGCAGGAGCCGATCGTGTTTCTCATTTGCGATGTTTGCGGCGAGGTCGTCGAGGCGACCTCCGCGGCGATGCGCGGGGCTCTCTCCGAGCTTACTGGCGAAGCCCGCTTCTCCCCCCGCGCGCAGGTGATGGAAGTCGCCGGCCGCTGCCAGGCCTGCGCACGGGTATAAGTTCGGAAAAAAAGTGGGCATTATTAAATGCGCTCTAACGACCCATCTGGTTGTGCGTCTCGGCAGGCCGTAACCCCTCTGAGGTTCCATTAAGCAATTTGATGTGTTCTAGTTTTCCGCCAGTTTAGCGATTGCTTTCGCCTCTGGCTTCGCGTCGTTGCGGGTAGGTCCCGCCTCCCCGTCTTCAGCCGGTTCGTGGAAACAAACAGCTAACGCCTCCTTTAGCCTCGTCGCACAGAAATCCGCTTTTGTCGCGGCACAAAGCTCGTTCGCTTGTCCAGGATCGCTCAGCCAAAAACCGGCGAGTATCTTGACCTCGCCGAGGCGACGGCGCAGGCGCCGAACCGCGAAGCGAGCTCCCGCCGTGCTCAAATCAGCATCGAAGTAGGAAAGGCACACAAGCCGCACACCCTCGGCCGAAAGGCTCGAAATCCGGCCAGCGGTCAGTGCCCCAGCAGGCCCAACCTTCGCCCCCATGCCGTGCTTTTCAAGGATCTGCGCAAATAGTGCCGCAGCCGCTTCATCGAGAAAACTGCGGCCGGCGATGCAGAGAATTGGCTTTTCGTTCTCCCGGCTGGGCGTGAGGCCGGCGAGCGGCAGGTCCGGCAACGGCGCCGCGACGATTGCCTCGGAATTTGGGGCAAGCGTTGGCGCGGACGATAGCGGCGAAGAAGAACCGCCTGACGTCTCCAAAGCAAAGGGCTCGGGCGCCGGTGCCGCTGCAGGCGGCTGATCGACATGATCTGACAGATCCTCGATGACTTCGTCGATCGTTTCCTTGATCCGCCTTTGTCGCGGCTCATCGAGCACACCACGGCGAAGGTCCACCTGCGCCATCAGCAAAGCAGGGAGCGCAACCTCGTCGTAATAGTCGATGAGCGAGTTGGTTTTCAAGAATCGTTCGGCTTGGTCGACGACTTCCGAGGCGTCTCCGGCGAGCATGCGTTGATAAAAATTTTCAATCTGAGTCAGAGGCGGCGCATCTCCAAAGATGACATCGAGGAAAGCCAGCCGCTCCACATGCCTCCCTAGCACGACAAGACAGACCGTGAGCGGGGTCGACAACACAAGACCGACAGTGCCCCACAACCACGTCCAAAATGTCGCCGAGATCACGACGGCGATCGGCGAGATCCCCGTATTGTGGCCATAGAGCCAAGGCTCGACTGCCTGCCCTATAATCGGTTCGACAATAAGAAACAAGGCCAAGGTTTCGAGCGCTATGCCCCAGCCCGGGTCGATCGCTGCCGCCAGGGCCACCGGAAAACCAGCGGCGATGAACGGGCCGATGTAGGGGACGAACCGCAGCAAGAATGCGACGATGCCCCAAAGGATCGGGCTCGGAAGGCCGATGAAATAGAGGCCAACAGCAATGATGACGCCGAAGGAAGCGTTCACAAGCGTCTGAACCAAAAAAAACCGGCTGAGCCGCCCGGCAGCGTCATTCATCGCCAGGGTCGTGCGCTGCAAATCGCTCGATCCGACAAGCCTGATGAAGCGATTGCGCAGATCCTCGCGTTGCAAAAGAATGAAGATGACGAAGATGACGACGATGAAAATCGTCTCCAGTGGCGACAGCGCGGTTCCGGCGATGGTCTGCACAATCGCGAATGGGCCAGGCTCCGGCTGGTGAACCTCGACCGGAATCGGGCGATCGCTTTCCTGACCCCTGGTCAGTTGGTTCTTGGGTTGGTCCAAAGGAGCGGGCGCACTAGAAGGAGCCGGCCGAAGTGGATTGATTTCGGCGAGGTTTTTCAGCGCGGCCGAGACTTTTGCAAAAAGGGCGTTGTTGGCGGCGGCACCACGCAAATCGTCGAGTTTGGCGTTGATCGTCGCCTGATATAGCGGCAGATCAATTGCAAGTTCGGAAACCTGCCGGGTCAAAACGGCGCTGACCGAAAATGCGATGACCAGCGCTGCAAAAACGACGGTCAAGACCGATATGACACGACCAAGACCCCAGCGCCGCAACAGAAGAATTGGCGGCGACAAGACAAAACTCACCAGAATCGCAATCGCGATTGGAATGAATATTTCGCGCCCGACATAAAGCAGCACCACCACGAACGCGACCAGAAAAAGAGTCGCAAGCATTTCGAGCGTGCCCGCTTGATCGGGTTGCGGCCGGGTATGAGCAGGCGGTCTTCCGAGAAAGTCGCTCATTTTGTTGCAAGGGAGGCGGCTGGCAACTCAACATCTGCCTCAGCTGGTTTCGTCATCGCCTCTGTTGGCCCTGAGGTCCATTTGGCGCGTAGCCGGAGCGGCCAGTCTCCTGCCGTTGCCGATCGTATTCGTTCCGCCGATGCATGCCATAAGCGCACCTTTGATACAACCACCCGGCCGTGCCTCGGCTGGAACGGTGAAAGCGATGGCCGGAAAACAGCACAGCACCATAATGATCAAAGGTTTTTTCATGAATTCCTCCGTGTTCGGAGCCATGTAACCGTTGAGGTGGCAATTGGTTCAGACCTGCCGCGTGGTTTCATTTTGCGGTGCTACGCTTTCGAGCCATGGGCGCGCCTAGCCGCGCCGAGACCGGAAACCGCGAAACCACAGAACAAACCAAGCAATCCCTCCAAGGATAATCACGGCGAACGCGAGGTTGAACCATGGAAACGGCGTCTCCTCGTCAGCCGCGGCGCGTTTGATGTTCGTCACATTGGGCACAACTGAAAAAATTTGGATGCGCCAGCCGTAATAAGTAAAGAGCGCGGTGCCGCGCTCGCCCGCTATGGATTGCGCCACCGCCTGGAGATCGGCCGAATTGAATTTGAAATAAAATGGGAAACCCCAGCCGGTATCTTCATTGCGAAATACACGGGGTTTTTTTGTTTCGACATCCTCGGCAAAGACGTAAAACACGTCATGCGCCGCCGCGTTCGTTTTGCTGCCGCCGACCGGACGCCGGGTCTCCGCTCCGACGATGCGCAACACGGCATGATGGGGCAGGAAGTAGTCCAGGAAAGCGATAGGGCCGGCAGCGACAAGCAAGGCGATTGTGGTGCCAATCAAGATACGGCGGAGCTTTGGTGTCATGCTGATTTTCCGATCCTTGACAAGAAACGATAGGCTATCGTCATAGTTCCGTGACGCGAAAGCCGTTGGTGGCGGAGGACCCCGACGTTTCGATTAACGCCCATAGATGCTATAAAGCGCTATGGCGGGTAGTGTCGAGTTGGAGGCGAGCCAGATTACGAGATGACACGGCGTGCCCCGGAAATCACACTTGCATAACCAGCATATGACGGGAACGGCGCGCCAGTAAACCCAAGTGAGACATCGGGCCAGCATGGCGCAAGAACCAGCAACCCGCATTCGCTACCCACAGTTTATGATGCGCCAGCATGTCACCTCGTTTACTTCCCCTTGCCAATTACCCTCAAAGACCCGCAGGTGCGGTTTTGGCCGAAAGNNGCGGCGGCGAACCCGGTCCATAGTCACTTGACGCCAAAAGTGTTTTTGGTCACCACTCTTTCATGACCTAGCTGGTCAGAATGGCGACACGCCGGCAGGATATGTCCGGCAAGCGCCTTTTTTCAAAAGCCCGGGCCCC
>PLUZ01000350.1:9006-9153 GCA_003162995.1 Methylocapsa sp.
TCGATCGCGCCGAAGCGGCGGCCGCCGTGCCTCATATCCGTGACCGCCTCGCGAAAATAGGGTGCCACGTCCCTCTCATCGGCGATTTCCACTATATCGGCCATAAGCTCCTCGCCGATCATCCTGCCTGCGCCGAGGCGCTCGACA
>PLUZ01000582.1 GCA_003162995.1 Methylocapsa sp.
CCGTGCTGGTCGATTGCGATCGCGGGCAGGCGCATCGCATTGAGCGCGGCGGTTGGGGAAGTGCCCGATCCCGGTGCTCCGGCGACCGAGGCAATCTCGATCAGGCGCCGGGTGAAGGAAGCGAGAATACGCTCTTCCTCAGCACGCAAGTGGCTGACTTCCGAATTCATGTCCAAAATAGCCATTTTAGATCCTGAATCACTTTCAACGGGCATTCGCTTTTGAAGCTATTGACTACGCCACTGCAAAAATTGAGGACAGTGTTCCATCTTCGGCCATCAACATGGGGAGGCCCAGATTACATCGCCATTTCGATAATATGAATTTTTTGCAACATAAGCGCATCCTTCTTCCCCACGCATCGCCCAGAAGACGTTACAATTTGATCATAGCGGTCTCAATGATGCGGAGCGCTCGGGCAGGGTGATCTCACGGGTCGCGACGATGTTCCGCATCGTTCCCTCCAATTGATCAAGGGCGTACAATTTGTCATCAGCATCGGGGTTAAGCAAGGATCGTTGCTGTGTTCTAGCATGGGGGTGGAGTTAAACCAGGGATCGTCAGCCATTGCTCTGTTTACTGGAGCAATGCTTATTTCAGCCGGCGTGCTCGCCTTAACGGCCGCGCAGATTGCACAGTCGCGTTCCCCCGCAGTTGTTCAAGGTCGCGTGGCCGAAATCGTCACAACGCCCGGGTAATGCTCGAACCATTTCTGCCATGGCCTAGGTCTGGGGCTGACCGCTAGTGAACCTTCACAACCGGCGGGTCGCCTTCAGCGCGGTTCCAGCCCAAGGCTATCTCGGCGAGGCGATGGGCGTCGCTCCCCCTAATAAATTCACCACGGCCATAGATTATGTCTCGCCCAAGATGCGCGACGCCGCCAACCCCAACCAAGATGTCGTCTATGGCTTTGGCGTGGTCGCGGCGAGATGACCCAAGCGCGTGCCTTTACCGCCAACCAGCACCACAGACTGTCTCGTCATTATGCTCGTGCTCCGCAACCTGGCTTTGTTGCATGGACCTGCCGACCGTCCCTTGGCGTGCTGAACGGGATAGACAAAAGGCGATTTCAGCTTTGAATTTTATCGTGCCTTTCAAGCATCATTCCAAGGGACGCCGTGATATTCCCCAACAAAGGCATCGGGTGACCAAATGGCTGGATCATAACACAGCCCTTCGCAATCAGGGGCAGCGGTTGAAAGCTTCAAGTGGCGATGAGTAGAAGCGCGCCGCGCCGCAGGCGTGATGTCCAACGCGAGATAGACGAGGTACGGGGTGAGGCACGGGTCGTGTCGTCCTTCGGTATTGGCCCGATAGCTTGACCAGGCGCAATCGCGCGGATGCCGGACCATGCCTGTGCGGACCCGGTTGAACTCGATATAGCGCTTACAGGCATGGAGATAATCCTCCGTCTGCGTGAGGCAGGGGCGGAAACGCCCTTCCCGCGGTTGGCCGCTCGTGTCTCACTTTCGGGGTCTGCTCCAGTTGACGGCTACCAGCCCTAAGACCCGACTTTACAGAGGAGGGCCTCGCGCTGACAGTCGGGTATGCGTCTTGCAAGGAGATACATTCTCACTCGTACATAGAGAGAGGATGGTATGATAGACGACACTCTACGCCCGCTCATTGTGGCTAAGAAGACCGACGAGGCCCATAATATGGTCTCGTTTGAATTGGTCGATCCGAACGGCGCGGAGCTCCCTGCATTCTCCGCAGGGTCTCATATTGACGTTACAATTCCCGGTGGGTTAGTGCGCCAATACTCTTTATGCAACAGTACATCGGAACGCAACCGTTATGTTATTGGTGTATGGAACGATGGCAATAGCCGGGGTGGGTCCAAGGCGTTGCATGGACAGGTGCATGTGGGCGACACCTTGCAAGTCGGCTTGCCCCGGAACCGCTTCCGTGTTCCCCGCAGTACGAAACGGGCCATTTTGCTGGCAAGGGGCATCGGCGTAACACCGATTTTGAGCATCGCCGACTATTTGAAATCCCAAAATATACCCTTCGAGCTCCATTATGTTTTCGCCATGATGTCTCCTGGATCATTTCTCGGAATGATCAAGGAATCGAATTTCGCGGCCAACACAAAGTTTTATTTTGAGGCGAGCGAATTAAATCAATTGCTCAACCCAGCGGCCATTCTCGCGGATCAGCCCGAAGACATGCAGCTCTTTATCTGCGGTGTCGATTGGTGGCAAGATCCGATTATCAATACTGCCAAGCAGAAGGGCTGGGCCGAAGAACGCATTCATGTCGAACGCTTCACGGCCAAGGTGCCCGCCGCCATCCTCGACAAAGTCTTTGACGTGAAGATCGCAAGCACCGGGACTGTTTATAAAATCCCTGGCGATAAGACCGTTACGGCGTTCCTGGAAGAAAAAGGCGTGAAAATTCCGACATCTTGCGAACAGGGCATGTGCGGGACTTGTAAGATCAAGGTCCTTGAAGGTGAAATCGATCACCGCGATAAACGTCTAAGTCCGCAACAGAAGGAAGAGGGCTTCTTTCTCGCCTGCGTTTCTCGCGCCAAAAGTGACCTGCTGGTCTTGGATTTGTAAGGAGCTGTGAATTCCACGCCATTGCGTCGGCGGAAAATCGCACGGAGAACAGATACCTGCATTTGTTTAGTGGGGAGGTCGGACGATTGTCGCCGGAAATCATTTACTCCGGGGGAGGGCAGGTGATTTCCTTGACGACCGAGGCGGCAAGGGCTTTGATGCCCGTGTTGGTGCGCTATGAAAGCTTTGTTGCGTCGGTGGTCCAGCTTCAAAAAGTAACTATGCCACGGTTTATATCGACTACCGTGTACTTTTCCTTGCTGTTCGTCACATAGCATTTTCCTGGCTGTATCTCGCTTACGTCCATAGGCATAGTAATGCTCCTTCTCAATTCGACCACATCCGTTATAACCTGTCCCTCGATGCCGAGTCGGATGAGGTGTTCGTACGTAGTACATTGAGGATGTCAGCAACACCCGCCATCTATGCCTCTCAGTGGCAATAACGGAGATTTNNTAATAGTCCTGCCAGGCATTCTATGCGTCGACCGGCCGACAGAACGTCGTCGCATCTAAAGTACCGAAGTCGAAGCGTCGGTAAACGCTTCGGCAACGAGTGAAAACACGATACGCGAAGGAGGATTGGATATGGTGGACGATAACAAAGTGACGGTTAAAGAATTGCCGGACGGCAAGTGGGGCTGTTTTCTCCACGTGCCTGGATTTGACCAGCCTTTCGACCTCGGTAAGCAATTCAAAAGTGAGGAACGAGCCGAACTTTGGCTCAATGTCTCAGAGGCCACGACCGCGATCGAAATGGTGCTCGCGAAATGCCGCGTCCGATGAAGTCGCCCAGGCATTCCGATTTGACGGCGCCCGTGGATTCGGGCCTTGCTGGCTGGTAATTCGTCGCCCCGATCGGTTCGTTTGGTCAAGCTCTCTTGGTTGGCTTTGACCATGTCCGCCGGAGGCTGTCGCCGGACAGGTTGAGGCGGCGGGCGTTGTGGACGAGGAGGTCGTGGATGGGGGCCGGCATCAGCGGCTCCAGCAGCGCCCATTCACCGTCCTTCAGCTCGTTTGCTTAGCGCAGCCCCGCCCGCACATACTGGCGGCGAGTGATTTCGGTTCAGGCCATCGTGAGCTCCCTCGAATCTTTGCAAATCCGATGGAATCACAACCAACTGAAATCACTCAACTTCTTTTTCGGTCAGGCTCTAAGTGCTGGACGGAACGTACCAGCTTCCGCAGGTCATCCGCAAAGAGCAACGGATACTAGATCACGATGATTCTGGAATGACTCGATCCAAACTCATGACCGTGATCGATTCCAAAAGTTTAGAATGGGACGCGGGCGGAAAACCAGTTTCCACTTTTCTTCACACCGTTCTAGAAAATAGCGATCGTTGTTTTCAGATGATAAATCACTGAACCATAGAAAACAAAAGGGGCCGCTTTCGGATGACCAAAGCGTGCTATGGGACAAACGCAGCAGCCGCGCACGGCTGCCCCATCGAACCGCCGAAAGCACCCAGAGTCCGCGCGGTCCCACTCCTTTCAGGCCGCCGAATGTATGTGGCCTTTGAGTCCTCAGCCCCAAAGATCGGGCAAACATTTTTCATGTGGACCTCTTTGGTACGATTGGGCGACCGGCAATGGCGCGCGGAATCGCGAGGGTTCACTTGGGCTGCAAGAATTCTGTGAGTTCTCGAAATACATCCTTGCTTAGACTGGACCGCGGAGATTGCGCGATGGCTTTATAAATTTTGGGGACGAGCGCTACGGCCTGGTCGAGTTCCGCGTCGGCCCCTTGCCGGTAGCCCCCCATAAGACGCAAATCGCGCGTATCTTCATAGCGTGCGATGAGGGCACGAAGCCTAGCGACAAGGCTACTTTGCTCGTGCGTCCACGCTTTCTGCGCCAACCGCGAGATCGAGGTTAGAACGTTGACGGCCGGGTATCGTCCCTGGTCGGCGATGGCGCGGTCGAGGACGATATGTCCGTCGAGCGTGCCGCGAATGGCATCGGCGACAGGATCGTTGAGATCGTCTCCATCGACGAGAACCGAAAAAATGCCGGTGATCGAGCCTTGTCCTTCTTCTCCCGGTCCCGCTCTTTCGAGAAGTTTTGGTAGATCGCTGAAGACGCTCGGCGCATAGCCGCGCGCGACCGCCAGCTCGCCGGCCGCCATCGCGACATCGCGCGCGGCATGTGCGAAGCGGGTGATCGAATCGATGATCAGAAGCACGGACTGGCCTTGATCACGAAAAAATTCCGCGATGCTCATCGCCGTTTTTGGCGCGAGACGCCGCATGATTGGGCTTTCATCTCCAGTCGCCACCACGGCAACCGCAGCTGAACGATTGACGGCCAAGGCATCGTCGAGGAACTCGCGCACTTCGCGGCCGCGCTCGCCGACTAGCCCGATTACCACCGTGTCAAAATCCCGCGATCCGGCAAGCATTGCTAGAAGAGTCGATTTACCAACACCCGATCCCGCAAAAATTCCGATGCGCTGGCCTGCGCAAACCGGGGTGAACAGATCAATGACCCTCACTCCGGTCTTCAGCGGCTTGTGAACCCGGGCGCGGCGCATGGCGGGTGGCGGCGGCGCATCGAGGCGTGCGGCTTTTCTACCTGGATGCAGCGGACCCAAAGCATCAATTGGCACACCGAGGGCATTGATCACGCGTCCCTTCCAGCTTTGATCGGGAAAGATACGCAAGGCATCGGCGCAATAGACTCTTTCGCCAAGGCGGGCAAGGGCCATGGTATCGAAGGTCTTGACCGTCGCTCCTAGCTCGTCGATGCGCACGACTTCCGCGAGTTGGGTAAGGCCGCCTGCCGAGAAGGAGACGCATTCACCGAGTTTCAAAAAACGAGATAAGCCTGCGACCCGTGCATATGCCGGCGTCACTTCGCTGATCGAGCCGGAAATGCGGATCTGTCCCAGTTCGTCCTGCGCCTCTTTCACGCAACGTGCGAGACGGGCGAGTGTGTTTTGGGTCACGCTGAGCCGCCGAGAATCTTGATCGCATCCTTTAGCGAGGACTCGGAACCTTCGATCGCAGAGGTGACGTTCTCGAAAGTCCTTGAGAGCAAGATTAATTTTTCCATTTCCATAAGGGGGTTGACGTTGGCTCCTTCGACATAGCCTTGCGCGATGCCGTTTATGGAGAAATCGAGAACNNCTTTTGTCGAGAGTAAAAAGACCAATGGCGCCAATCTGAAGACCGTTCTGTGTAATCATCCCATCCTGGGCGATGGACACGGGTCCGGCGTCCGGATTGAGGATGATAGGGCTGTTGCCGGCATCGAGCACGGGATAACCGTCGACGCTCTGCAGCGCGCCGCCGGCCTGCATGCGCATGCGCCCATCGCGCGTGTAGGCGGTGCCGGCCGGGGTCTGCAGCGCGAGCCAGCCATCGCCTTGGACGGCAACATCGAGGGGATTATCAGTCTTGATGGGTACGCCTGGCTGGCGGGAAATATATGTTTCGCCGTGCGATACATAGGCGACCGGGGTGTCTCCCGTCCGCGAAACGAGCGCCTTAAAGTCAACTTCTTCGGCTCGATAGCCGGGGGTGCTCTGGTTCGCTATATTTGTCGCGATTGTCGTCAATCGACGGTCGAGTGCGACTTGCGCTGAGAGAGTGACGTACAACCCGGACTGCATGGTTCAAGAGCCTCCAAGTTTTAGATTCGCAAGACTTAGAAGCAAGCTCGAACTGATGCCGACCGTATTTGAAGTGTCGAACAGCGGCGTGAGCGGCGTCGTTGGCGCGGCTGCTTGATTTTGAGAATCATATGTTGCGGTGAACCGTTCGATAAATTTTTGTAGCTTAGCGGGATTTTGCAAATCGGCGATGTTGAGCTGGCTTGTAATCATCTGGGCTTGAGCATCGATGGGCGCTTCCGACATGGAAACCGGCAATCCGAGCGCCGTCTGGACCACACTCAGGAGCGTCTTGTTGCCAAGGATGCTATAGGCGCTCGTGATACTGGAGGCCATGCGCTGAAAGTACAGCGCCATTTGAGCGCCCTGGTTTTGCTGGCCGACGTTGGTTTCAAGCGTCTGCTCGACATAGTTGTTGACCGTGGTTTGTTGGAGCGTCGTCGAGCTTGTCGTGCCGGTGCCGTTTGAAGCAAAGTTGAAAGCCGAGGCCAAGGCTACGTAACGGGGATCGTTCAACGTATTGGCGAGGCTTTTGGGGTTGGAGACGCCGCCTTCAAGAACCTGTCTGATCAGCCCCTTTGCGTTCATCATGTCGCTCAGGCCGAAGGCCGTCATGACATAGGTGTACAGTTTGCTGTTGTTGATGAGATCGTTGACGGTTTTCACTTTGCCGATATTGGCCAGGAAATATTTCGTTTGCTGAGCAACCGAGGGTTCGGCCGCGGTTGTGGCCAAAGTCTTTGAATAGTCTTTTGTTATTGCATTGTAATAGAGAGTAGCGTTGAGCATGGCCCTTGCCTCGGAGTGCGTTCCCGACTTTCGCAAATGTAGCTTGCCGGGGCCTTGCCAATGTAGCTGCAATTCGATGGATCAGCACGGTTCCGCCCATTTGCGGAAGGCCGGGGGAGCTTATTCTTCCCAGCATCGTAAATTTCACTGCATTGGCTATCAATTGAGCTTTCCAATTCAGTTTGGAGCAAGGCCTGCCAGTTAACGATTTGCAGGGTAATACGGGCAGGAGCGGATCGCGTGGGTTTTGTCATCGGAATCGTCATAGCCCTAGGCTGCATCCTTGGCGGCTTCGCCGCGATGGGTGGACATCTTTCCGTTATTTGGCAGCCTTGGGAATTTGTCATCATCGGCGGGGCTTCGCTTGGCACGTTCATTGTCGCAAACCCAATGTCGACGATTAAGGACACAGGACGCGCCATGATGGAGGCGATCCTCGACCGTGCTCCGACACAACGCCATTATCTCGACGTTCTTGGAGTTCTCTACACATTGATGCGGGAATTGCGCGGAAAGGGCCGTAATGAGCTGGAGCAACATGTCGATAACCCGAACGAGTCGACAATTTTCAAGAGTTTCCCACGGGTTCTGGCTGATAAGGATCTGACGCATTTTATCTGCGATTACTGCCGGCTGATCATAATCGGGAACGCCCGCACCCATGAAATAGAAGCTTTGATGGACGAGGAGATTCAAACAGTTACTCGGGACAGACTGAAGTCTTATCATGCCTTGACCTCGGTCAGCGACGGCCTGCCGGCGCTTGGGATCGTTGCCGCCGTGCTAGGGGTAATCAAGGCGATGGGCGCACTCGATGAAGCCCCGGAAATTCTCGGTCACCTCATTGGAGCGGCACTTGTTGGCATCTTCGCTGGAATATTTATGTCCTACGCCCTGGTGCAGCCAATCGCTCTCAAGATCAAATCGACCCGCGAGCAGAGTTGCCGTCTCTATATCATTGTAAAGCAGACACTATTGGCCTTCATGAATGGCGCGATGCCTCAGATAGCTCTCGAGCATGGCCGGAAAACCATCTCGTCGCGTAACCGGCCTTCGATCGACATGGTTGAGAACGAGACGGTTTCGGGTGGCGCGGCAAGCGAACAACAAGCGGCGTGATAGAACATGCAACAAACAAGAACTCACGATTATATGGTGATGAAGGCTCGAGAAATGCTTTTCGATGGCGCGGGAATCTCCGTGGATCGCATGCCCCTGCTGCACGTTATCTTCGAGCGCATGGCGGCCCAGTGTTCTGAAAGCTTGCGGCAATTGTCGGCTTCCCCCGCGTTGTTCCTGGTCGAATCCGCCGCCACCGAGCGGATTGGTGATGTTCTCGATAGCTATGAGAGCAACGTCGTGTTCGGGATAATCCATGTTCAACCTTGGGACTCACGTTTGCTGATCGGGCTTGAACACGAATTCGTTTTTGCATTGGCGGAGGCTTTGTTTGGCGGTGACGGCAGAGAATCGACGGTCATTGAGAAGCGCCAACTTTCGAACATTGAATTGCGGCTGGGGAAAAAAGCCTTCGATCTGTTTGCACAGGCGCTCCAAAATGCATTCGCGACTGTATGCGAAACAATTTTCAAATTGGACCGTGTCGAGACAAGGCTCGATTTCGTCACCATCGCACCGCGAACCGCATTCGGTGTGAGAGCAAGACTCACGCTTCGGATTCTGGGGCGCGAGGGCAATATGTTTGTCCTGATTCCACAAACGGCGCTTAACTCCGTTCGTCAAGACTTGGCGCGCGATGTAGCCGCTGAAATATCGGTTCGCGATCCGCGTTGGGCAAAACAGATTCAGAGCGAAATCGGTCAGACCGAAGTTACAATCCGTGGAGTAATCGAACAGCGGCATTTCAGCTTAAAGGATATTACCACTCTAAAAATAGGACAAGTGCTAACGTTGGAGGCCACGGCGAAGACGCGGGTCAAGCTCGAATGCAATGTAGAGTTCCTTTTCTGGTGCGACCTTGGTCAGGCCGACGGTTACTACACACTCCGTGTCAAGGATTTCGTAAGTCAAGAGCAGGAGCTGATAGATGACATCCTGCCTTGTTGATGGCGCCACAATACGGAATTACGGCCGGGTGCTACAGCAACGGGTGAGAGCCGGGGGCTTGAGCCGTTCTCATGGAGCATCGCGTGGCGAATCAACTTCCTTGAGCAAGGCCGATCTCCAAAAATCAGTCTTGAATCACGAAAGCCTTTCAAGGGGAATCCCAAACCGTGAAATCGTCACCACGATCTAGAAAAGCCCAGTGACCTTGCCACTGTCATCGAGGTCGATCTTGGTTGCTGCCGGCACTTTCGGCAAGCCCGGCATGGTCATGATCTCGCCGCACACCATAACGACGAACTCCGCGCCGGCGGCGAGACGAACTTCGCGGATATTGATCTCATGGCCCGATGGGGCGCCGCGCAGGCTTGCGTCGGTTGAAAAGGAATATTGGGTTTTGGCGATGCAAACGGGGTAGTGGCCATAACCACCATCTTGAAGCTTTTTGATTTGCCCGCGAACCTTCGAATCGGCTGTGACTTTGCTTGCGCCATAGAGTTTGGTGGCGATCGCCGTCACCTTGTCCCACAGTGAGGCTTGGTCCTCATAAACGAATTGAAAATCAACCGGCACTTTGTCGACGATATCGACGACAGTGCGGGCCAGTTCCTCGGCGCCCTTGCCGCCTTCCGCCCAATGCCGGCAAACGACGATCGGGGCTTCGTGATGCGCCATTTTTTTCTTCAACAGTTCGATTTCGGCGTCTGTGTCGAAAGTGAAATGATTGATCGCGACGACGCACGGCAGCCCGTAATGGTTCCGGATGTTGTTGACATGGCGTTCCAAATTGGCAACGCCTTTTGCCAAAGCGTCGAGGTTTTCCGTATTGAGTTCCTTCAGATCGACGCCCCCATGATATTTGAGGGCGCGGATGGTCGCGACAATCACCACGACCTGCGGGCGAAGGCCGGATTTGCGGCATTTGATGTCGATGAATTTTTCGGCACCGAGATCGGCGCCAAACCCAGCCTCGGTCACCACATAGTCGGAAAGTTTCAGCGCGGTCTTGGTGGCGAGCACGGAATTGCAGCCATGCGCGATGTTGGCAAATGGGCCGCCGTGAATGAAGGCCGGGTTGTTTTCAAGAGTTTGCACGAGGTTCGGCTTAAGTGCGTTTTTCAGAAGCACCGCCATGGCGCCATGCGCGTTCAAATCGGCCGCATGAATAGGCTTTTGGTCTCGCGTATATCCAATCACGATCCGTCCCAGGCGATCCTTCAAATCCTTGATCGAGGTGGCCAGGCAGAAGATCGCCATGATTTCGGAAGCCACCACGATGTCGAAACCGTCTTCACGCGGATATCCGTTTCCAACTCCTCCCAAAGCCACGGTGATCTGCCGCAGTGCCCGGTCGTTCATATCGACCACGCGCTTCCAGGCGATACGCCGCACATCGAAGTTCAATTCATTGCCGTGGTGAATATGATTGTCGATCATCGCGGAGAGAAGATTGTGGGCAAGACCGATCGCACCGAAGTCGCCCGTAAAATGGAGGTTGATATCCTCCATTGGCACAACCTGCGCATAGCCGCCTCCGGCCGCACCGCCCTTCATGCCAAAAACCGGCCCGAGCGAGGGCTCGCGGAGACAAATGGACGCGTTCTTGCCGATCCGGTTCAGCGCGTCGCCGAGGCCAACCGTTGTGGTCGTCTTGCCTTCTCCCGCCGGAGTCGGGCTGATCGCCGTCACAAGGATCAGCTTGCCGTCCGGCCGGTCCTTGAGGCTATCGACATATTCCAACGATATCTTGGCTTTATAATAGCCAAAGGGCTCAAGGTGCTCGTCTCCGATGCCGAGTTTTTCCTGCGCTACCTCGCCAATCCGGCGCATGTGGGCTTGTTGAGCAATGTCGATATCTGTCGGCATGGTTCCTCCACTCGAAGCCGATCTCAGGCTTCCACCACATTTTGCGGCTTGCCCGCCGCGAATGCTTCTATGTTATCGATAAGCTGGTCGGCGAGGATCTGCATGGCCTCGCGGCTTGCCCAAGCGACATGCGGTGTGACGATGAAATTCGGCAGCCGCAAATCGAGCAGAATATTGCCTTGCTTGGGCGGCTCGACCGTCAACACGTCGAAAGCGNNGGCGTCTTTCTTCATCAGCTTCAGCTCGCGCGCGCCGATCATGTTCTTGGTCTCGGGCGTCAACGGCAGATGCAAAGTAATAATGTCGCTCTCGCGCAGCAAGGTTTCGAAATCGGTCAGACCAGCTTGCGGAAAGATGTCGTAGGCCAGAACTTTCTGACCAAAGGCCTCGGCGATCCGCGCNNTCCTGCCAGCGCCCGGCGCGCACATCGTCGCGGTAAGCCAGGATATTCCGGCGAAGCGCGAAGGCCAGCGCGAAGACATGTTCCGGAACCGTATTGAAGGCATAATTGCGGATGTTCGAGACGGTGATGCCATGCGCTTTGCAATAGGCTTTGTCCAC
>PLUZ01000380.1:0-16327 GCA_003162995.1 Methylocapsa sp.
CGCGGGCTCAGGTCTCGCGGTAGGTCCGCTCGCGCCGCTCATGGCGTTCCTGGGCCTCTACCGAAAGGGTTGCGATAGGCCGCGCATCGAGCCGCTTCAAACTGATTGGTTCGCCGGTTTCTTCACAGTAGCCATAGGTGCCTTCGTCGAGCCGAGCGAGCGCCGCGTCGATCTTTGAGATAAGCTTGCGTTGCCTGTCGCGCGCCCGCAATTCAATGGACCGGTCCGTTTCGAAAGAGGCACGATCGGCGAGATCTGGATGGTTTTCGTTCTCGCTCTGCAAAACAACCAGGGTCTCCTGGCTCTCCCGCAGAATTTCCTCTTTCCATACGATCAGCTTGCGCCGGAAATAATCCTTTTGGCGCTCATTCATGAAAGCTTCATCTTCGGCCGGTTTATAGCCGCCTCCGATCTGCTCGACAGTCACTTGCGAGACTCCTTAATCCCAAAATGAAGCCCTTATAGCGATTGCCTTCTCTATATACAATCGTGCCGGCCAAAGCCGGCACATAGAGCGCTTTTTCTCCACGTGAAATCCCGTGATCGATAAGGAATCGCTCAGATTCAAAGAGTTGGAGCTTGTCATAATGGAAAAAGTCGAGCAACTTTTTCGGGACATGATCTCATGCTCTAAAGAATCTTGTTCCGGTTTCTTGATCCGCTCTGATTCTGAAAGCGGATCACGGGCTATGAGTCTCTTGTAATGACGGCCTCCTGTCACGGGGTGCGGCGACGGGAAAGGGGCAGTTGCGGGGGATCAAGCGGCCGGGCCGCATCAGCCTCACGCATCGCTTCATTGGCATCCTCCCGAGCGACAAATGTCTTGTGCCCAAAATCCCAACTTCGAAACCAAACATTCGCCAAGAGCGGGAATCATCCTCGATTGCGCCTGTCAGTAAAGCCATGGCAGAGCGAGGCGCGGACAAACAGAGATAGCCCCGATGCAGGGCACGCACCGGGGCCGGCTCTTCAGTTGCACCGAGTGGGAGACATTCCCGGCATAAACAAAATTGTTACTTTCGCCGTTTCCATTCCGCGCCGGCACGTGGCCGTTCAGAAGTCCGTTGTCCTGCAGATCACCACGAGATGATGCGATGCGGTTAGAGCTCCCATTTTTCTGTGCTTCTTTCGCTGGTGAGTTCGAGCAGGAGATGGACGAGTTCGGCTTGGCGGTGCGTCCCGGTCTTTTCAAAAATGCTGGAGAGTTGCGCGCGGGCGGTGGAGACGGAAATTCCGCGCCTTTTCGCCGCAGCCTCGCGGCCGTCTCCCTTGACGATCTCGGCGGCTAGCCCCGCCTCGGCCGCAGTGAGGCCAAAACGCATATGCAGATCTTGGGCGAGCCGCCGGCGGTTGATCTCTGGATCGGCCATCGTGACAATGGCCACCGGCACGCGCAATCCTAGCCATGGGATCCCGGCGTCCGGGTTTTTGGTTCGAAGCGGCGTCACCACCAGCCCGAGAGCCGGACGCCGCGGACCACGCCGCACCTCGAGTTCTCCGCCGAGCGGCCCTTGTAGCCGCCCGGCTGCTCGCGCGCAGGAGGCGATCAGCCGTTTCAATGTGTCGGCGCCGTCGGTGGTGGTGAGACATCCTCCTTTGAGGACGAGTCCGTCACCGGCCTCGAGCACCGTCCGCGCCGCAGCGTTGATGAAAAGCACATTTGCTGCGGCGTCGACCAGAATCGCTCCTTGGCGTAAGCCTTCGAACCGTTCCGGCGTCGCGCCGTGCATATGATCGAGCGTCCAGAGCTGGCGGTGGAGGCGCAGGGCGCGATCGATGTGGTGCACCGCCAATTTGAAGATGCGGCTCTGCTCGCTCGTCGGTGCATCGTGGCCGCGCGCGTTGACGACGCAAATCAGGGACGACACTTGGTCTTCGACCATCAAATTGGCGCCAAGCATCGCAAGGCCGTAATCCGCTGGTTTCCACCATTCGTTGAAAATGGGAGTTTTGGCGAAATCCTGCGGCGTCATGAGGGAATCGAACGACCACACTTGGCCCGACGGCAGAGCTGAGGTTTTGGCCCAAAGAGGATTGTGAAACGCCCAATAATTCTTGTAGCTGGCATCCAACTCTGCAATCGTTCGCCGCGAGATGGAATCGAAGCTGTTTGTGCGATGGTCCATGGTCGCGATGATGGACTGCATCGTACCCGTGGCCTCGGCAAGCTTCGCCAGCACCGTCGGCCAGAGTTCGCCGTCCAGCACCGCAGCGTATACAAAATCGATGAGAGCAATAAGCTCGCCGTCGTCGCTCATGGCGCCACCCCCCTGGCGCGGATTATATCCTTACCAACGGCCATGGAAGATACAGACACCCGTTGGTTCCACTCGCAGATGAGCGTCAATCTCTGGGAATCACCAGAACCTTTAAGATCCTCGGCCACTGTTCGCGGCCATGGCAAAAAACACGATGGTGCCGGGAGCCTGTGTACCTAGCGACGATACGCCGCTCCCCCCGGCAACCATAAGCTAAAGGATCCGGCTTTGCCGTTTCCTTACTGCTCCCTCCGCCCTTTTCGCGCAGGGACCCTAAACCGGCGTGCGAAGTCTGGCAATCTGCCGATTTAGAACGAACGTCCGATGCGGAGCGGCAATGTTGCTGCAATAATCCCTGCCAACACCGGGTGAGTTGCCAGTCCTCCCAAGCCTCACCCCCAGATTTAATAACCAAGAAATTTTAATTGCCTTAGCCGCTGGTCCGCCACATATCGCCGCATGTCACTCGCGGTGAAGGGCGGATCGGCGGCATTGGCTGCGTCAATTCACCGAATTTCCGGTTCAGGCTCTCTCCTGCTCCCACTCACTGATCCGGCGCGGTCTCTTGCCAATTTGATGACTCCTCAGTGTGCTCGGGAAGCGCACCCGGCTGGCTGCCGGCGAGCCAGCGACGCAGAAAAGCGCTGGACCAGAGCGCCACGGCGTGGTCGTGCCGGAACCACCCTTCGATATGGCGATGGCGGGGCCGGGCGCCAGGCTCGGCCAAGCGCTCGCGGGTCAGGAGCGACCAGCGGCACATAATTGCGAAATTCACTTCCGGATGGAATTGGAGTCCGTAGGCCTGCCCGCGATATCGGAAGGCCTGAGCCTCAAAATCCTGCCCCCGGGCCAAGAGGGTTGCTCCGCATGGCAGATCGAACCCCTCCCGGTGCCATTGGTAGACGTGGTTGGGGAACCTGCAGTCGCAGATGCGATGCCCGTGTTCCGTCGGATGGATCGGATAATAGCCGACCTCCACTCGCCCTTGGGGGTGGGGACGGACGCGGTGACCGAGATGGCGTGCGAGCATCTGGGCACCAAGACAAATGCCCAGAAAAGGCGTGTCTTCCTTCAGCGGGACCCCGATCCAGTCTATCTCGCGGCGCAACCAGGCGTCTTCGTCGTTGACGCTCATGGGACCGCCAAAAACGATCACACCTGCGTAATCTCTAAGCGTTTTCGGCAGCGGATCCCCGAATCGGGGACACCGGCAATCGAGTTCGCAGCCTTGCGCGCGCAAGATCCGCCCGAGCCGCCCGGGAGTCGAATGTTTTTGATGCAGGATGATGAGTACCCTGCGGCGACAGTTGGGGCCAGCTGGCATCATTCGCAATGTTAAAGGATCAAACTAGACGTCAGCGGAGCGGAGACCGATTCTGTTGCAACCGCGAAATAACGGCCAAAACTACGGCCTTTGGCAAAAATGGCAAGAGCAAAACGCTGAGTTTGTTATGGAAGCCCGGCACAATCTCTCGGCGTCCCGCGATCAGCCCGGCATAACCCGCTTCGGCGACCTCCATGGCGGTGGACCCTGGCAGGCGCGTGAGATCAATGTTTGGTCCGATACCGGCGCGGGCCTGGAATCCGGTCTTGGTATAGCCAGGACACAGCGCGGAGACTGTGACACCGTCCGCGCGCAGCTCCTGCGAGAGAGCGAGCGAGAAGGATAGAAGAAAGGCTTTCGATGCATAATAGGCCGCCATGCCTGGGCCGCCCGGAAAATAGGATGCGATCGACGCGACATTCAGGATTTTGCCGCGCGCGGCGCGAATCGCCGGCAAAAAACGCAGCGTCAAATCAACGGCCGCGCGGACATTAAGATCGACGATCGCCAATTGCTCGGCCAGATCGAGCCCGGCGGCCGGGCCGATAAGGCCAAAGCCGGCATTATTGACCAAAATCTCCGGCGATATTCTGGCGGCGGCGAGCGCGGCGGCGATTTCAGGGATTGCGTTCCGTTCGAGCAAATCGAACACCAGCACCAAGGGCCGGGGCCTGCCGGGCACCGCAATTTCATCGGCGAGCGCTTCGAGCGCGGTTCGGCTGCGGGCGATCAGAACGAGATCATGACCTTGTCGTGCGAAGACGCGGGCAAGATCGGCGCCGATCCCGCCAGAGGCGCCTGTGACGAGGGTGACGCGGCGCATCTCGGTGCCGGATCGCGGTTGCGCGTCCGCCGAGGGACTGGAGCCGGCCTTTGTTAGAATTGCCTCACTCATGCTTTGCCCTTCGCGGCGGCCGCGGCCCAAGGGCCTTCGAGCGGACCAGCTTGCGTGGCTCGCCCCGCGACACGCTGACGAAGCAAAACCCTGTCGCGCGTCGAAACGCCGAGAAGTTCGGCAATGCGCCAAATCGTATTTTCCTCGAATTCATCGGCGACGCCATCGGCATAAGCGATGTCCCACAGCATCTCTACGATTTTTTGACGGCCATCATCATCGAGGGCGCGCTTCAGGACACTGGTAAAATGGTAGAAATCCACCGCCTCGCGGTCGCTTTGTTCCGCCGTCGCGATCAATTCCGCAGCGGCTTTTGGGTCGAGGCCGAATCGCTCCTCGATGATTGCCATGAGCCGCCGCCGTTCGGCGAGATCCGTGTTGCCGTCCACATTGGCGATATGAACGAGCAAGGCAACCGCCGCGAGACGATAATCCTCCTCGTCAAAGCGCCGGGCGGCCGGTTCCGCCCCGCTGACCTCGGCGATAAAGTTCTTCAAGGCATCGAACATTCCGGCTCTCCAATCCCGGTTTCAAGTTAAATATAGGATGCAGCCGCGCCAAACGCATCCTGACGTGTCAGATGATGGCGGCTTCAAGATGAAACGATCATGCGCTCTATCAGTGTTAACCGCATGATTTTATCCAATAAGTCTGCAACTTTCTGGAATCTAGCTCTAGCGCAGGAGCAGACACGTCCAATACCCTTCCGGCCGATGATAGGCCCGGCGCAAGTCACGGACCCAAGCTTGGCAGTGTTGCCGCGTCGGGAAGCAGACCTTTTCATCTTTCCAATCAACGAGGGTCAGGCCAGTGCCGTCGGTGTAGGGGCGGCCGCCAGAAAAATGCCCAAGCCAAACGGTGCGCCAGGGGAGCACCGCCGCGGTGGCTTCCGGCGGCGCCCAGAGCGGCGCGCCGATAGAGCAGGGGACTCCCTCGTTTTCCAAATATTCCACGGGAGCTGGCGGCGGCCCGGACGTCCAGTCGGCGGCGTGACCGACGCTTGCGACGCTCAAATAGGCAGCGAGGGAGATTAAACCGGCGGTTGCCCGCAACCCCTGGCGCCCAGGTCTCGCTGTTTCCTTGGCTCCGTTCATCTCACAAAATCCTTATGGCCATGGGCAATGCGGCGCATCCTGTCCTTTACCCGCAACAGCGATGGTGCTCAAGCCGCCCAGAGGCGGCCAAGCAAGAGGCGGCTCGGGAAGCGAAGGAACGTTTCCCCTCGTGGCCAAAAAACACTAGAGACACGGAACTCTCGATCGAATACCAAACGCGAATCACGGGCTGCGGGCGAAATTCGCTTCATCATGCCGTTGCCTGGCGCTTTTTGGGACCGCAATGAAATTCACGCTTTCCTGGCTCAAGGATCATCTTGAGACCGATGCCACTCTCGACGAAATCGTCGCCACACTGACCAAAACCGGTCTTGAGGTCGAGCAAATCGATGACAGGGCTCAAGCCCTCAAGGATTTCGTCATCGCCCGCGTCATCGAGGCGAAGCCCCACCCGAATGCCGACCGGCTGCGGGTTTGTCTTGTCGATGCCGGAGGGACCGCCCCAGTGCAGGTCGTCTGCGGTGCGCCGAATGCGCGGGCCGGCATGAAATCGGTGTTTGCCGCGCCTGGCACCACAATTCCGGCCAAGAAGATCATCCTCGGCAAAGGGGTGATTCGGGGCGTCGAATCGAACGGCATGCTGTGTTCGGGCGCCGAGCTCGAATTGTCCGATGACCATGACGGCATTCTCGATTTGCCCGAGGAGGCGCCGGTCGGCGCTGCTTATGCGGCATGGGCTTTTCTCGATGATCCAGTCGTCGAGATCAATCTTTTGCCCAACCGGCCGGATGCCGCCGGCATCGACGGCATCGCCCGCGACCTCGCGGCAGCGCGGCTCGGCAAGCTGAAAAGCGCGGTGATAGAGCCGGCCGCGGGAGAGTTTCCGTGTCCAGTCGAGGTCCGGCTCGATTTCGTGGCCGAGGACGCGCATCTCGCCTCAGCCTTTGCGCTGCGCCTCGTCAAAGGCGTTCGCAATGGGCCAAGTCCGGCGTGGATGCAAAGGCGGCTCGCGGCAATCGGGCTGCGGCCGATCAATGCGCTCGTCGATATCACCAATTACCTGACTTTCGACCGTGCCCGCCCGCTTCATGTCTTCGACGCAAATAAAATAACGGGCAATCTAATAGTGCGCCGCGCGGCACTGGGAGAGGAGCTCGTCGCGCTCGATGGCCGATCTTACCGGCTCGATGTGGACAATGTCGTCATCGCCGACGATGCGGGCGTCGAATCGCTCGCCGGAATCATGGGCGGGCAAGCCTCGGGCTGCGATGAGACGACAACCGATGTGCTGATTGAATCGGCCCTCTGGGATCCCGTGAATATCGCTCGCAGCGGGCGTAGGCTTGGCATTAACTCGGATGCGCGCTACCGGTTCGAACGCGGCGTCGATCCGGCATTCTGCTTGCCCGGACTTGAGCTTGCGACGCGGCTGGTGGTTGAGCTTTGCGGTGGCGCTGCCTCGCAAATCACTCTTGCGGGGCGGATTCCGCATCCTGATAGACGCATCGTGTTTCCTTGGAGCGAGGTGAAACGGCTGACTGGGCTCGAACTCGACAGCTCGGAAATGGCCGGCATTCTCGAGAGTCTTGGGTTTGAACTCGCGAATTTTGCCGGCAACGCCGACGAAGTGCTGGTGAAGACGCCCTCGTTCCGGCCCGACATCGAGGGTAAGGCCGATCTCGTCGAAGAAATCCTGCGTATCGCAGGGCTCGACCGTGTCTCGCCGGCCCCATTGCCGCGCGCGTCCGGACACCCTGTCGCGGAACCGGTGCTGACTTTGATGCAAAAGCGAGTAAAGAGCGCCAAACGCGCGCTGGCCGCCAACGGCCTTGTCGAAGCGGTGACATGGTCGTTCGTCTCGCGCCAGCGCGCGCAGATGTTTGGCGGCGGCGGGGCGGCCCTGGCGCTCGCCAATCCGATTGCCCCGGAGCTTTCCGATATGCGGCCAAGCCTGCTGCCGGGGCTGATCGCGGCGGCGCAACGCAACGCCGACCGTGGCCATGGCGACGTCGCTCTTTTCGAGGTCGGGCAAATCTTTTCGAGCGACCGCGAAGATGGTCAAAAGATCGCCGCCAGCGCTATCCGGCGAGGTTTGGCGAAGGAAACAGGGCCCGGTAGGCATTGGTCGCTGGCGCCCGCCGGAGTCGATCCCTTCGATGTCAAGGCTGACGCTTTTGCTCTTCTTTCGGCGCTCGGTGTTGCGGCCGGCGGTGTCCAGCTTGTTTCCGGCGGTCCCGCCTGGTTTCACCCCGGCCGCTCCGCCACGATTCAATTTGGGCCAAAAAATGTCATTGGCGCGTTTGGCGAGATCCATCCGCGCACTCTCGAAGCCATCGGCGCAGAGGGGCCGGTTGCTGGTTTCGAATTGCTTCTTGATGACATACCGGCGCCGAAATTGAGGCTCACAAGAACCAAACCGAAGCTCGAACTTCCGGAGTTCATGCCCGTGCAACGCGATTTTGCCTTCCTGGTCGATCGATCGGTAAAGGCAGCCGACATCGTCAAGGCCGCTGCCGCGGGCGAACGCACGCTCGTCGCGGACATCGGCGTCTTCGATGTCTATGAAGGCAAGGGCATACCGGAAGGCAAGAAATCGGTCGCTATATCGGTCACCTTGCAACCGCGCGAAAAAACCTTGACCGAGGCCGAGATCGATGCCGCCGCAGGCAAGATCATCGCCGAGGTAACCAAGAAAACCGGCGCGAGCCTCAGAGGATGAAGTCTTGCGATTTATCTTGCACAGTGTTTTTGCCGCAGCCTTGATCGCGGCCCCCGCTTGTTTGAAAGCTGCTCCCCGCAGCATCAACGAGTGTGAAAAAATTCAGGCGGCTGACGCCTATAATCAATGCCTGGCCTTATTCGGCCCGGTGGCGCGCGGCCATGGTGTCGCGCGGGATAGTGGCGATACCACCGGCAGTCAGGACGAGGGGGCGGTTGAGGGCCCCGATAGCAAGGTCGTGGCCGCTGCTGCCGATGAGGAGTTGGACCACGGCCATGGCCGCCACCACGCGAACCGGCACGGCTGGGGGAGACATCGGTGGGCTAGTCATGGCCGGGCTCATCATGGCGGAGCGAGCCATAGCTGGGCGAAACATGGCCATTGGCACCACACAACAACGACGGCTCACCAGCATGGCAAAAGAACTACGCTGGCGTTCAATACGGTCTCGGGCCGCGCGCACCTTCGCTAGAGCATGATCCCAGAAAGTTGCAGACTTTCCGGGATCAAGCGATAAAATAATGACACAGAGACCATGAGCGATTCATCTTGAAGCGATCATGGTCCAGTCTTTCTCCCGCCAAATCCTCCGTCGGATCAACAGAGGGAGCTGGATTGCGGGCACAGCGGCGGGAGGCCTATTCACCCGGTGCCTTGGCCTCGATCGCTAAGGCATGCACGCCGGTTTCGAATTCACCCGCCAAAAGATGATTGATGGCGCGATGCCGGTCGACGCGGCTCTGACCTCTAAAGCTTTCAGAAACCAGTTTGACGCGAAAGTGGGTTGCGCCCGCGTCCCCGGCGGTGCCGTGCCGTGTCACGGCGTGGGCGTGGCCCGCGTGCTTGTGGGATTCGTCGATGACTTCGATGGAGGATGGGGTTAAGGCTTCTTGTAATATCGCCTTTATACGATCACCTACAGACATGTCGCTTTGCTCGCGCATTTCATGATAGCCAGTCAAAAACTTCCCCGATCCGCTGCCGGGCCGGGACCCTAACTTTCATTTTACCGCATCGAAACGCTTGCGGCCATCCCAAAGACATTCATAATGGGCCGCCATGAATTTAAGATCACGTCTTTTCGACAGCATCAGGGTCAAGTCCGGGTTCAAGCAGGAACCGCGCCCAGATCAGACGCTTTGCCAGCATCCAGGCTGTGGCGAAGCGGGCCAATTCCGCGCGCCGATGGGCCGGTTGCGGGAGGGCCAATATTTTTCCTTCTGCCTCGACCATGTCCGGGAATACAACGCATCCTATAATTATTTCAATGGTATGAGCGTGGAAGCTATGGCGCTTTATCAGCGCGAAGCTTTGGTTGGTCATCGCCCGACCTGGTCGATGGGGGTAAAACGCGGGGGCAAGAATTTCCGCGAGGAGGGCGACGATCCGTCGCGCCCGAACGAGACGCTGGGGATGTTCGGGACGGATCGCCGGCGCTATTCTTGCGAGACTCCTCAAAAACCGCGTTATGGGCTGGCGGCCATGAAAGCTCTGGATCAATTGGGGCTAGACGACAGTGTGGACATGGTTGCGATCAAGGCCCGATACAAGGATTTGGTCAAACGCCTCCATCCTGATGCCAACGCTGGTGACCGGTCGAATGAAGACAAATTGCGCGAGATCATCCGCGCCTATAATTATCTGAGGACGGTGAAGCAGGCTTGAGGCTTCCCACCTCACGGGGCTTACCGGCACTGCCGGATTGCTTTGGAGAGAGACCTCTTGGAAGAGAGACCTCTAGGGAGCAATTCGACGATCGCCCCGGACCATTCGCGCCTGCCGGAACAAAGGATAAATGCAAGGCATGAAGATGGACGAAAGCGCCGCGCCTGGCGGCTTGCCCGACATGAAGATTTCGGTGCGCCAAGTCTTCGGCATCGACAGCGATATGGAAGCGCCTGCCTATTCGAGCGGCGATCCGCATGTTCCCGACCTCGATCCCGACTATCTTTTCGACCGCGATACCACGCTCGCCATTTTGGCGGGCTTTGCCAAGAATCGGCGGGTGATGATCACCGGCTATCACGGTACTGGCAAATCGACGCATATCGAGCAGGTCGCGGCGCGGCTGAACTGGCCTTGCGTGCGGATCAACCTCGACAGTCACGTTTCCCGCATCGATCTCATCGGCAAGGACGCGATCGTCATCAAGGACGGTCTGCAAGTCACCGAGTTCAGGGATGGCATCCTGCCTTGGGCGCTGCAAAACAATGTCGCGCTCTGTTTCGATGAATATGACGCGGGCCGCCCGGACGTGATGTTCGTTATTCAGCGTGTCCTCGAAATGTCGGGGCGTCTCACCCTCCTCGACCAGAGCCGGGTCATTAGGCCACATCCCGCCTTCCGCCTCTTTTCGACGACGAACACGATCGGCCTTGGCGATACCTCCGGGCTTTATCATGGAACCCAGCAAATCAATCAGGGACAGATGGATCGCTGGTCCATCGTCGCCACGCTGAATTATCTGCCGCACGACAAGGAAGTCGATATCGTTCTGTCCAAAGTGAAAGGGTTCCAGGTGACCAAGGAAGGGCGCGACACCATCAACAAGATGGTGCGGGTTGCCGACCTCACCCGTAACGCCTTCATCGGCGGGGATCTTTCGACCGTGATGAGCCCGCGCACGGTGATCACTTGGGCCGAGAATACGGAAATCTTTGGCGACACCGGCTTCGCGTTCCGGCTCACGTTTCTCAACAAATGCGATGAATTGGAGCGCGCGCTTGTCGCGGAATTCTATCAGCGTTGTTTTGGCAAGGAGCTTCCCGAGAGTGCGGTCAATGTTGTGATGAGCTGAGGCTCGCCGCCGAGTTATCCTCCAAGGCTTGCTTGGGCGGCGAAGGCCTGGCCGCGCATTCCGAAGAGCGATGAAGATTTTAAGTCTTTAAGTGATTAAGTTTCTAGTAGAGCGACGCCAGAAGCCATTGGGATGAGTTCCAACCAGAAGCCGCATGCAAAGCCGGATGCACCCTGGGAGCCGTTTAAGCGGGCCGTCGCCTCATGCCTGCGCGCCATGGCAAAAATGCCGCAGGCCGAGGTCGCTTTCGCGGCCGAGCGGCCGAGCTTGGTTTGGACCGGCGCCAACGCCAAAGCGCGGCTGCCGGAACCCTCGCGCAAGCTCGATGCGCGGGAAGCCGCTATTCTGCGCGGGCACGCCGATTCGATGGCACTGCGGCTCACCTGCCACAACATGGATGTGCATCGGCGGTTGACCCCGCAAGCGCCAGCCGCGCGCGCGGTGTTCGATGCCGTCGAACAGGCGCGCGTCGAGGCGATAGGGTCGCGCCGGATGCAGGGCGTCGCGGGCAATCTCGACGCGATGCTCGACGACCGGTTTCATCGCGCCCACTATGCTGATATCGCGGTCCGCGCAGAGGCGCCGCTCGAAGACGCGCTCGCGATGATCGTGCGCGAGCGTCTCACCGGGCTCAGGCCTCCGCACAACGCGCAAAGGATTGTCGATCTCTGGCGGCCTTGGATCGAGGAGCGCGCGAGTGCCGAGCTTGACAGGCTTTCGCTGCAAATCGAGGATCAGCGAGCCTTTGCGGTTGCCGTCCACAAACTGTTGACCGCGCTCGAAATGATCGACGAAGGCAGCCTCGGCAATGATCCAGAAGAGGAAAATGACGGCACGGGCGAGCCCGATGGCGCCGAGGACAACCGGTCCGAGGAAGGCGCCGAGGATCAAACCGGCGACGCGAGCCGGAGCGAAACAACCGAGGCTTCTTCCGATCTCATGGAAGATAGCGAGATCGATGCCTCTGATGCGCCAACCGGTGAATTCGAGGGGGAGGCCGAGCTCAGCCCCACGGGAGAACCCGGCGATCCACGCCAGCCGCAACCGCCGCCGCGCGCCGAAGCCAGGGGTTCGGATTACAAGGCATTCACCAAGAAATACGACGAAGTCGTCGCAGCGCAAGACCTTTGCGATGCCGAAGAACTCGACCGGCTTCGTTCCTATCTCGACAAGCAATTAAATAATCTCTCCTCGATTGTCTCGCGGCTTGCCAATCGATTGCAGCGGCGTCTCTTGGCGCAGCAGAGCCGGTCTTGGGAATTCGACCTCGAAGAAGGCATCCTCGATCCAGCGCGGCTGCCGCGCGTGATTGCCGATCCGCGGCAGCCGCTTTCCTTCAAACGTGAGAAGGATATGGAGTTCCGCGATACGGTGGTGACCTTGCTCATCGATAATTCCGGCTCGATGCGCGGCCGTCCGATTACGGTTGCCGCCACTTGCGCCGATATTTTGGCCCGCACATTGGAGCGGTGCGGCGTCAAGGTCGAAATCCTCGGCTTCACGACCCGCGCGTGGAAGGGCGGCCAATCACGTGAAGCCTGGCTGCAGGCGAACAAACCCGCTTCGCCAGGCCGCCTCAACGATCTTCGCCACATCATTTACAAATCTGCGGACGCGCCTTGGCGGCGATCGCGGAAACATCTCGGGCTGATGATGCGCGAAGGCCTGCTCAAGGAAAACATCGACGGCGAGGCGCTCGATTGGGCACACCGGCGTCTTCTTGCGCGGCCAGAGCAGCGCCGCATATTGATGATGATTTCCGACGGCGCGCCGGTCGATGATTCGACGCTTTCGGTCAACCCCGGCAACTATCTCGAAAAGCATTTGCGCTTCATGATCGAGGAAATCGAGCAACGCTCGCCGATCGAACTCATCGCGATCGGGATTGGGCACGACGTGACTCGCTATTACCGCCGCGCCGTGACGATCGTCGATGCCGAGGAGCTGGGCGGCGCGATGACCGAAAAACTCGCGGAGCTTTTCGATGAAACGGCAGCAGCGGAACCTCCCGCGCCGGTAAGACGCAGGCAGGATCCCGCACAGGGCGGCAGTGCGCGGGAACGCATTCTTCATTAGCCCTTGAGCGCTTCATAATGAAGCGCCCCGCCCGCCACATCGGCGCAATGGGGCGATCCGAGTTGGGCTGCCTTCTTCGCCCGTTGTCTATGTCTAATCGTGATTAGGCATAGGCGTCCGGCTTGCCTCGCAAAGTCTGGTAAATGCTGCCGACCGACCGCTTGACGAAGTCTCGCGCCGGTGAACGGAAGGGAGGCGTTGGCGATACGCCCAATTTGTTGCGTAGATAGTAATTCACGCGGTAGATGTTTGCGCGCTCGCTAGCTAAGCAATGATAATTGATGCTAACCGAAATAGATATATTGTTTCCATTTTGGACCCAGTGCGGGGCATTGATTGGAATATGCACCCCCATTCCGGGTTCTAACGTCAATTGATCGGCGTGATGCTGCAAATGCGGCCTGTAGCGTGGCGCATTCCTGTCGACAGTCCAGAATTGTTCGATTTCCTCCTCGGGCAACACCTCGCGATCGTCAGAGCGGAACAGGCTGATCTCCTTGCTTCCCGCAATTTGCAGTAGAAAACCGCTTTCACTGTCGATGTGATAGGTTGTCACGCGCTTCGGGGAAGTTACAAAGACATCAACCTTCTTGTAGCGCATGTTGCGCTCAAGTTCATGTCCGCCGACTTCGAGAATGTCGGACATGCAGTCCGCAAGCAGCTTGGCATAGGCAGGATCATGTTCGGCGCGCTTGATGGCAATCCAGGCGCCAGCCGTCTCGATGCGCCGGATCGTCTCATCGACCGGGAAGCTGGATGGGGAGGTTCCCCAGCGCTCGTTAAGGTCGGTAACACCAGAATCGTAATAGATATCGTCAGGCCGGGAAAGCGCGGTATCCCGGGCAAGCTCGATGATCCGCGGCAGCGAAAAGAGTGGATTTCCGCATAGCCGGTGGCTGAGAATAAAATTCTGCTTGTTGAAATTCTGCCGGAATTTGTCACGATCTATCAAAAGCAGGGGTTGGCGGCTCTGGCTTACGGCCTGCGAAGGTACATCGGAAACGCTAGACATCTGCCACTCATCTCCATCTGCGGCTCGTCTAAATCCAAGACGCAATTGAGGATAAACCGGTGTGTCTTGAATGACAATCAAATCCCGGTGTTCTCCCTTGGCCGCGAAGTAATTAGAATGAAGATAGCCTTATCGCTCATGATTAAGGTACGGCCTTGATCTGGCTCAAATTTGGTGCGTAGCACCCTTCAGAATGCGGCCGCGATGGAAGCTGCGGGAAAAAGCCGGCAAATCGGCAAGCGTGGGCTATGGAATGACTATTGTAACGGCGCAAGGGTCAATATATACACGTCCCGGAGTTTTCTGGCTTCATGGCTTCGGTGGACGGGTTCCTTGCCGTTTTCATGAAGACAGGGTATCGGCTTTTCCAAGCGTTGCCTTGTTTTGAAAACTGCGTTGTTGTGGAATCGTTACTGTCTTGCCGGTGTCCAGCACGCTGCCGGAAAGAGTTGCAATGACAAGGCGCCGGCGCCGCGAGAGCGAGCGTTCCAGGCGCTGCGCACTAGAGTGTCCGGAGGAAATGAATGCGCAAGTTCCTGCTTATGTCCTGTGTTGGCGCCGCCGCGCTTCTTGCTAATGGCGCGGCCTTCGCCAATGATGAATTGATCCAGCTTTCGAAAGACCCAAAGCAATGGGCGCTGCCGACTGGTGACTATGCCAATCACCGTTTCTCGAAACTCGATCAAATCAATTCCGACAACGTCAAGCGCCTTACTCCAGTGTGGAGCTTTTCGACAGGCGTTCTGCGCGGTCACGAGGGGGGGCCCTTGGTAATCGGCAGCGTCATGTATTTCAACACGCCGTTCCCGAACATTGTATACGCGCTCGATTTGAATCATGACGGGAAGATTTTGTGGAAATATGAACCCAAGCAAGATCCCAATGTCATCCCGGTGATGTGTTGCGATACGGTCAATCGCGGCGTGGCCTATGCCGACGGTAAAATTTTTCAGTATCAAGCGGATACGACGCTGGTCGCGCTCGACGCGAAGAGCGGAGCTGTTGTTTGGTCGGTGAAGAACGGCGATCCTTCCAGGGGCGAGACCGGCACTTCGGCGCCGCAAGTCGTCAAGGATAAAGTTCTCGTCGGCATTTCGGGCGGTGAATTCGGCGTTCGCGGGTCTCTCACGGCCTATGACCTTAAGACGGGGAAAAAAGCCTGGCGCGGCTATTCGATGGGACCGGATTCCGACACTTTGATCGACCCGGTCAACACGACCTATCTTGGCAAGCCGGTCGGTAAGGACTCTGGCATCAATACCTGGAAGGGCGATCAGTGGAAGATCGGCGGCGGAACGACCTGGGGCTGGTATTCCTACGACCCGGATTTAAATCTCGTGTATTACGGGTCGGGCAATCCCTCAACCTGGAACCCCAAGCAGCGTCCGGGCGACAATCGCTGGTCAATGACGGTCTGGGCGCGTGATGCGGATACCGGTGTCGCTAAATGGGTGTATCAGCTGACGCCACACGATGAATGGGATTACGATGCCATCAATGAGATGATCCTGGCCAACCAGGAAATGCGCAAGGTTTTGGTGCATTTCGATCGCAACGGCTTCGGCTACACGATTGATCGCATCACCGGTGAGCCGCTGGTCGCGGAAAAATTTGATCCGGCGGTCAATTGGGCAACCAAGGTTGATCTTGATAAAAGCTCCAAGACCTATGGACGTCCCTTGGTCGTGAAGGAATACTCGACCGAGGAAAATGGCGAGGACGTGAACTCACAGGGCATTTGCCCTGCGGCGCTTGGGTCGAAGGACGAACAGCCAGCCGCCTATTCGCCGATCACTAATCTCTTCTACATCCCGGCCAATCACGTGTGCATGGATTACGAACCGTTTCACGTGAGCTACACGGCTGGACAGCCGTATGTCGGGGCGACCTTGTCCATGTACCCGCCGAAGGGCGAGTCCAACATGGGCAATTTCACCGCCTGGGATGCCAAGAACGGGAAAATTGTCTGGCAGAAAAAAGAGCTGTTCTCCGTTTGGTCGGGCGCACTCGCGACGGCCGGCAATGTCGTCTTCTACGGCACGCTTGAAGGCTATCTGAAAGCAGTTGACGCCACAACGGGCGATGAACTCTTCAAATTCAAGACGCCTTCCGGCATTATCGGCAACGTCATGACCTATGAGCACAATGGCAAGCAATATGTCGCGGTGCTCTCCGGCGTCGGCGGCTGGGC
>PLUZ01000380.1:16413-29728 GCA_003162995.1 Methylocapsa sp.
AACGCCCGGCGTTCATGGCGCCGGGCGGTTTCATTCCATGCACTCACTTCTTGAACAAGGATAGTCTCGTGCGAATTAGCTTTTTGGTGGGGGCCTTTTCCTTCGCCTTTCTCTTTGCCTGCGGGACGTCGGCGATGGCCGAGGCTCCAGGAGATGCCAAGGCAGTCAAGCAGGACGACAAGGGCAAATATCTCGATGCGAAGGGAGATCCGACTTTCAGCGTCAAGCCGGATGGGACGGTGGACTGGTATACGTATTCGGGCTTCCGCCGCTACCATTCCGAATGCCACGTCTGCCATGGTCCCGATGCCGAAGGCTCGACTTATGCGCCGGCCCTCAAGGATTCGGTGAAAAGACTAAACTACCAGGAATATTTTGGGATCGTCGTCGGCGGCAGACAGAACCTCGCCGGCGGCGAAAACAAGGTCATGCCGGCGCTCGGCGATAACAAAAACGTCATGTGCTATATCGACGATATTTATGTTTATCTCCGTGCAAGGTCGGACGATTCGATCTCTCGCGGACGGCCGCAAAAGCATGAAGATAAGCCGCCGCTGGCAGCCGACGCGGAGCGGGCATGTCTCGGCGACCAGAACTAACAGCAAAACACATGCAATTTGGGCGCTTCGGCATAGCGCTTTGCCTGATTTTGCCACTCTTTTTGATCGCGGCCGGCGTAGCGGCGCAAACCGGCGAAGAGGGCTCGATCGAGCTTGTCGATCCGAAGGTTTTGCGCGTTTGCGCCGACCCCCGGGATTTGCCTTTCTCGAATGAGGCTGGCGAAGGGTTCGAGAACAAGATTGCCGAGCTTCTCGCACAAAAGCTTGGCAAGACGCTTGCCTACGAATTTTACCCCGATGCCACGGGCTTCGTGCGCAATACGCTGAATGCGCATCGTTGCGACGTCATTATGGGAATGCCGCAGGGAGACGACATCGTTCAGGGCACAAATCCCTATTACCGGACAACGTATTCGCTGGTCTCGAGACAGGGAAGCGGTCTCGAAAACGTGGACAGCCTCGAGGATCCGCTGCTGCAAAACAAGCGAATCGGCATTGTGGCCGGCACGCCTCCGGCAACCAATCTCGCGGTCAACGGGCTTTTGGGGAATATCAAATCCTATCCGCTCGTGGTCGACACCAGAGTCGATGCTCCCGCCTCAACGATGATGGGCGATCTCGAAGGAGATCGCATCGACGTCGCCATTCTTTGGGGGCCGATCGCGGGTTATCTCGCGAAGAACGCCAAAATTCCGGTGAAGGTCACGCCACTTGTCAAGGAAACATCCGGACAGCGCATGATCTATCGAATCGGGATGGGGGTACGCCATTCCGATCAGGAGTGGAAGCGTCTCTTGAATAAGCTCATAGCCGAGAACCAGGCCGAGATTACCCATATTTTGACGACCTATGGCGTCCCTCTTCTCGATGAGAACAACGCCCGCCTGACTCAATGAAAAGAGCCGCTGCTCTATTACCGGGGCAGGCTACGCGTAACCGTCCGTTCATTCCAGTTTGCGTTGAATGACTTTGGCGAGCGCGAACAGTCTTTGCTCGATAAGCGTCGGCGTTTCGCAAACATAAGTGAGCGACTGACGCCGTTCATCGAAAACGCGCAGGTCCCATTCCAAATCCTGCGCAACCGTCTTCGCATCTTGTTCGCTCGTATCCGGCTTCTTGCCAGGCCCTTCTCGCGCCAAGGCGTTCTCGGCACGTATTTTGTCAGCAAGCTCCTTTTGTTTCGCGCCAAAGCGAAGCAGCCCCTCGATCACCTGCGTGCGTTCGTCATTGAGCGTTTCAAAGAGGCCAGCGAAAACGGCAATCAGCTTTTTCGTCTTGCCCTCCCCTTGGGAGCGGGCAAAGTCCTCGATCATGCGTTCTGTGTCTTCAACGGGGGTGCGCCGCGCCGCTAGCTTCGCGACAATATCGGCAATTGGCTCCTCGTTCCGCCAAGCGATGCCTTCGATCGAGGGGCCAGACCATACGGCGGCCACGGACAAGCGTCCAACCAGAATTTGCCGGCAAGGCCAGTCTGGGTCCGGATGGCCCGCGCCCGGCTGAGCCAGGCCCGCCGGAACGGTTCCAAACATGGCTGTAAGCGCGATCACAACCCATGCGATTGCTCCCCACCGGCTGGAACGGCGCCAGCTGACCGGTCTCGAAGCTTGCATCTCTCCTCCGATTCTGGCTCATTTCAACATTGCGCGGACCGCGCGAAGGAGTCCTTCGCGCTAGCGGCGGACGGCCGTGCAAAAGAAACAAGGAACCGCGGCGCAAGATGCGGATTTCGTATCATGCCGTATTTCGGATTAGAATGTTTATCTCTGAGAAGGATTTAGGGCCAAGCCCGCAGAATGGAGGTTCACGATGAGCGAAGCCGCCAAGGAAAAAACCTATAGCGAAGACGAGATCAAGGCGCGCCTCCAGCAAGAACTGCCGCAATGGGTCTATGAGGGCGGCTGGATTCGCCGCACCTATAAGACAGCGGGCTGGAAGGGCACGCTGATGGTGATCAACACGGTCGGTCATCTTGCCGAAGCGGCCTGGCATCATCCGGATCTGACCGCCTCTTATGCTTGGGTCGAAATCCGGCTCCAGAATCATGCCGCCAAGGGAATTACCGACAAGGATTTCGAGCTGGCGAAAAAAATCGAGGACGTCGTGCTTTGGCAGCCCGGAAAGGAAGGGGGCGCGCTGGAAGGAACGCCCGCGGATCAGCGTTTTGCTTATATCGACTATAAAAAAAGCCATGCGTGATTACGCGGGCAAGTGAACGCACTCATGCTCAGCTTGCTTGCCCCGGATAGCTCTTCCAAGCACCGGCGATAGCGAATTGGACCAGGCAAATCCCCTTGATCGAAGGAGCCGGCGATGGGCCTCATCGAATTGATCCTCACGGTTTGCACTTTGACACATCCTGCGTCATGCGAGGAGCGGCGTCTTTCGTTGATGGACGAAGGCTCTCTCATGCAATGCATGACGCAAGCGCCGCCGGTGATTGCCGAATGGGCGGGCAGCCATCCAGGCCGGCAGGTGGTGAAATGGCGTTGCAGCTATCCAGGAAGCGAGGGCAATTCGCTTTAAGATTAAAGTGTTGATCAATCACATGAACTCGCGTGATCGAAGGAAGACGCTGACATTTAAAGAGTCAGAAAATATAGGAATCGAAACGTGAGATCAATTCTTTGTTCCAGCCATGCCTCCATGGCGCATTCCGGCCCTGGCACACATTATTCTTAGGTAAATAACAAAGGGCTGGAACTTTCAATGCTATGCTATACCTACATATTCGGAATTTTAATACATAGCAACGGCTCGTAGAGTTTGATAACGGATTTTTGTATTTGTACTATACAGAGACTGGCCACTGGGCCCTATATCCATGGGATGCCGAGCAAAATTCCTTGCAATGGTTGCCCATAGGGCGTCAGTTCTCTATATTTTCCGGGCTTGCCTTCCGCTGGAGTGCCGGACGAGCCGGAAAGGTTGCTGAAACATGGTCTCCCACAAGAGTCCGCCAACCATGCCGAAGCCACATCGCGGCGCCACGATCCGGGTGACGGCGCCGCTTGGCATGTTGGCGGGCTGTCCCTTTCACGACGTTCGCATGAAGCTATGCACCGCTGGGCTGCGGCCTACGCGGCAGAGAATTGCACTCGGCTGGCTCTTGTTCGCCAAGGGCGACCGGCATCTGACCGCCGAGAACCTGCAGGAGGAGGCGCAAGCGTCCCGTGTTTCGATCTCGCTCGCGACGATCTACAACAGTCTCAATCAATTCACCCAAGCAGGCCTATTGCGTGAGATCGCCATCGATGGATCGAGAACCTATTTCGACACAAATGTCTCGGATCACCATCATTTTCTTGTCGAAGGCACGAATGTCCTCATCGACATACCTTGGGTTGCCGTCGATTATGAAGGATTGCCGCGGCCTCCGGCGGGCAAGTCCATTGCCGGCGTTGATGTCATTGTCCGCCTGCGCGACAACCCAACCGGCTGATGGAACGGTTGCGGCGGGGTTCCACCGCGCATGACATTCTTTTTTGAAGTTCCCGTCGAGCCTTCAGCGGTCTAGAGCGCGTCCCCATCAAATGGACTCATTTGATCGATAAGGACGCAGCTCAAAATCAAAGAGTTAGAGAATGTCCTAATCGTTCGGGCCTCGCCCGATCGAGCATTCGCGGCAGCGAATCTATTTAAAAGATGTCATCGAATTTAATATTCAAAAATGTGTCATCGAAAACAAAAGAACTTCGCCGATAACAATATGTGGAAACATCAAACGGGACAGGGTTTCGCGGTTCCGTGCTTGGACAAGGCACCCTAAAGCTGATACCGCAAAAGATCATCTCAAAAAGCGGGTTTATCGATCGATGGCAACAAATCTCCTCGCGAACATTGAAAGACAGGTTCAACCGGGGAAGATTGGTATTCTCCTCGTTAATCTTGGCACACCGGATGCGCCCCGTTTCTGGCAGGTGCGCCGTTTTCTCAAGGAGTTTCTGTCCGATCGGCGCGTGATCGAGACGCCCCGGTTTTTTTGGTGGCCGATTCTGCATTTCATCATTCTGGTCCTGCGCCCCAGCCGGATCGCCAAGCAATATGCCGCGATTTGGAACAAGGAGAGCAATGAGGGGCCGCTGAAGGCAACCACACGGTCACAAGCGGAAAAGCTTGCGGCCTGGATCAGAGCTGGAGGGCTCGATTCGAAAGGGCATCATGCGTCCGGCGATAAGTTCTTCATCGCTTGGGCCATGCGCTATCGCAAACCGGATATCACCCAAGGCATACTGAGCTTGAAAGAGCATGGATGCACGAGAATCCTAGTGTTTCCGCTTTATCCGCAATATGCGGCCGCGACGTCCGCGAGCGCTTATGACAAAGTCTTCGAAACATTAAAAGCGATGCGATGGCAACCGGCGGTGCGGTTTGTACCCCCCTATTTCGATGACCGGACCTATATCGACATTTTGGCGACTTCCCTTCGGGCCGGAGTGTCGCGTCTCGGATTCGTTCCCGATGCGATCCTGGTTTCCTTTCATGGCTTGCCGAAGTCGGTGATCGCGAAAGGCGATCCTTATAACGATCAATGCCTCGAGACATGGAGGCTCTTGTGCGAAGAGCTCCATCTTGGCGGCAACAGCTGTCCGGTGAGCTTCCAATCGCGTTTCGGTTCGCGGGAATGGTTGCAACCCTATACGGCGGCGAAGGTGAAGAGCCTCGCGTCCCAGGGGACCAAAAGCTTGGTTGTCATCACGCCGGGGTTTTCTGCCGATTGCCTCGAAACACTTTACGAGATCGGTGTCGAAACCCGCGAGATTTTTCTTGAAAACGGCGGCGAGAACTTTGCTCTCATTCCTTGCCTCAACGATAGCGAACTCGGCATGATGCTCATTTACGAGTTGGTCGCACGCGAGTTGAAAGGCTGGATATAGGGCATGACCCCTAAGGGCGATTTTGCCTGGGCCGCCTTAAGGAATAACGCTGGCTTCAATCGTATTTATACCGTGTTCGACAAAACTCAGGCGGGCAGCTTCCACGGAGTCCTCGACACCGATCGCGCGGCAGGCGTCCTCGATAATCACGGCCGTAAAGCCTTGGCGCTGAGCATCCTCGGCTGAATAACGCACGCAATAATCGAAGGCGAGACCGGCGAGGAAAACACGGCTGAACCCGCGCTCATGGAGATAGCCGGCAAGCCCGGTCGGTGTCTCGCGGTCATTCTCAAAAAAAGCCGAATAGGAATCGATCTCCGGGCGGAAACCCTTGCGCAAAATGAGTTCGGCATGCGGAATTTGAAGATCCGCGTGCAACTGCGCTCCATGCGTTTCCTGGATACAATGGTCCGGCCAAAGAGTCTGCGCCCCATAATGCGCTTGGATTGTTTCATAGGGCTTGCGGCCCGGGTGCGATGAGGCGAAGGAGTGATGCCCGTGCGGATGCCAGTCCTGCGTCAGAACGACATGTGTAAAGCGGTTCGCAAGCCGGTTGATTGGTGAAACGACATCATCGCCATAGGGCACGGGAAGAAGGCCGCCGGGACAGAAATCGTTCTGGACGTCGATGACTAGAAAGACATCGCCTGCCTCGATCGGCATGGTTCTCGCCATGGGTTTTTCGCCGCACATCGATTCCAAGCACCTCTTGTGGAAAAATGGTCGGTCGTGTCAAATATTAATCGTCTCCGGCGTGTCATGACAGGTGCTTGTCATCCAAGCATCGTCAAAAGGGAGAAGGACACGCAATTCGCGCGTCTTGTGATGGCGCACATCGATAGCGACACCATTCCGTTCTTTTGGCAATGTGCCAGCCCGTTTGTTCTATTCGACGAGATCTTTGCGCCGTGGACACCAGACGAGGAGGCCCAAAAGATAATTGAGAAAATGAGTCGTGACGACGATCACCCGGGCTACAGCGATCATCAAATCATCGCCAGAAACGCAGGTGTGTTCACTTGCGCAATTTTGATTTATATCTTTCTTAGCTCCTGGCCGCCGATGCTCTCACGGAATCTGATTGCGTTCATTGGCCACGGCTCTTGAGCTGATGCATTCGAGCGAATGAAGCCATGCCGAATTTGCTCGACTCCGCCTCGAACCTTCGCGCCGCGCTGCACAGGCGGGAATTTTCCGCGCAGGATCTTCTTGGCGCGACTTTGGCCGCGATCGATCGCCTCAATCCGGTCTTGAACGCTATCGTGCAAATGGATGCCGCATCGGCCTGGCATGCCGCCGCGGACGCCGATGCGCGGATCGGGCGCGGCGAGGCCCGCCCCCTCGAAGGCTTGCCCGTGACGATCAAGGATTGTTTCGAGGTCGCGGGACTGGTGACGTCGGTGGGCGCTCCCGCGCTGCAAAATTATGTCCCGAAGGAGGATGCAAGTGCGGTCTCTCGCTTGCGCCGCGCCGGTGCGATAGTTCTCGGCAAGACCAACGTTCCCCTTCTGACCGGCGACTTCCAAACCTATAATAATATTTACGGGACGACCAAAAATCCTTGGAATCTTGAATTTTCCCCCGGGGGCTCTTCGGGGGGGGCCGCAGCCGCTATTGCAACAGGCATGAGCGCCCTCGAAATTGGCTCGGACCTCGCGGGCTCGATCCGCTGGCCCGCGCATTGCTGCGGCGTTTTTGGCCTGAAAACGACGTGGAACATCGTCGCAACTTACGGCCATATTCCACCGATGCCGGACATGCGTCTTGAACGCAATCCAGAACTCCTCGTCGCTGGCCCGCTTGCTCGCTCGGCTGCCGATCTTTCCCTTGCTCTCGACGTCTTGGCCGGCCCGCGCGATCCTGCGATGCCAGCGCAAATTTTGCCGCCGGCGCGGAAAACATCGCCCAAGGGGCTGCGCGTCGCGCTCTGGCTCGACGAGCCTTTCGCTCCGGTCGACGCAACGGTGGCGGACGCAGTCCGCAAGGCGGCGCTCATGCTTGAAAAGGCCGGAGCGATCGTGGAGACCGCCGCGCGCCCGGCCTTTTCATTCGAGGAAGCCTGGGAGGTCTCCGCGGTCCTCGTCCATGCGCTCATCGGCATTGGCTTACCCGAAATAATACGTGAGCGGCTCGCCGCCAAAGACCGTGATTTTTTGCTTGGCGATCTCTCCCACCGCGCTCTGCAAGCACGCGGAATGCGCCTAGCGTCACTGGATTTTCTCGACATCCAAGCGCGGCGTCAGCAACTTCATGAGGCGTGGGCGCGGTTTTTCGAAGACTTCGACGTCGTGCTTTGTCCGCCCGCCCCCACGGGCGCGATCCGGCATGATCAAAGGCCAGATCCGCATGCGCGTTTCCTCGAGGTCAATGGCACACAAAGGCCATATTTCGACCTGATGTTATGGGCCTGCCTCGCCACTGGCGCTGGGCTACCGGCCGCGGTTGCTCCGGTGATGCTTGGCGAGGATGGCTTGCCGCGCGGCGTGCAGATCATTGCCGCCAGCCTCGAGGATCGCACGGCCATCGCCTGCGCCGCGATGCTTGAAGCTCTGGGCTCTGGATTCAAGGCGCCGCCAATGGCCTCGCCTTGAGCGCGCGGTGGCGGAGTTACCGTGGAACACTTCACGCTTGCAGCAAATGCTTCATGCAAGCCAGGCCAGTTAGCGTGATTATGAACAGGCGGAAGCTGCTGCCGCTTGTCAAATAATCTGCTCTAGAGCGCGTCCCGATCAAATGGAATCCCTTGATCGATAGGGACGCAGCTCAAAATCAAAAAAGGTGGAGCACGTCAAAACCGGAACAGCCGAGCAAGTTTTTCGGGTAATGCTCAAGCGTAGCGGTCTTAGCGAATTAATTCTCAAAACTACGTAAGCGGGGTTACAGGGCATTAACTTCCTCCCCACATGATTACACGTGAAAGCTTCCTGCAAGCTGACGCCGTCTCTTCGGTTTGGCCTCTCATCGTTTGGATTATGGAAATGACTTCCGATCAGAAAATTGCACAACCATCAGTCGCTCCGAATGGAGCCCGCGACCTTATTTCGCGGCTCTATCGCGAAATTGGGATCTCGGCCGTTGCCGCGGCGCTTGAGGCAACCGCTCGCAAGCCGCAAAAGCCGGTGCCAAACCGCAAGGACATCCCTGCGGTCCTTCGGGGCGACGAGGCGGCTTGACGCAGCCTGACACGGCGCGGGGACCATCTGGCCTCTGATTTGATGGGCTTCGCGCTTTGCGGTATCATTAATATATGACCAGCATAAGCCGACGGCTATTTTTGCAGGGCGTCGGCGGAGTCGCGTGGGCGACGGCTGGGCTTGGCTCTTATGCTTTTGTATTTGAACCGTGTCTGCGCCTCAATGTGACTTCCTATCATGTTGTGCCGCCGGGCTGGCCAGACGGATTGACGGTCAAGGCCGTCGTGCTGGCGGACATTCATGCCTGCGAACCTTGGATGCCGGCGAGCCGCGTGCGCGGGATCGCGAATTTAACGAATGATCTTTCGCCGGATATCGTTTTTCTGCTCGGCGATTTTTCAGGCGGCCACCGCTTTGTCACCGGGCCGGTGATGCCGGAGGAATGGGGCGAGGCGCTTTCCATTCTAAAAGCGCCGCTCGGCGTCCACGCGGTTCTCGGAAACCACGATTGGTGGCATGGCGCTCTGCCTGGCATGCCAGCCGATGATGCCGAGGGGGTGCGCCAGGCTTTGCGTTCGGCCGGGATCGAAGTTCTCGAAAACAATGCGCTGCGCGTGAGGAAGAACGGCCAGCCCTTCTGGGTCGCGGGTCTTGGCGATCAAATGGGCGAACTCACGGGGCCGAGGCGCTTCAGGGGTCTCGACGATCTTGGCGGGACCCTGGCGCAAATCAACGACGAGGCGCCCGTCATCCTGCTGGCGCACGAACCCATCATTTTCAGACGCGTTCCAGACCGCGTTTCCCTGACGCTTTGCGGCCATACGCATGGCGGCCAGGTGAACCTGCCCATGATCACCCAGGATTTCATGATTTCGCACTTTGGTTCGGATCTGGTCTATGGGCATATCGTGGAAAGCGGCCGCCATCTGATTATTTCCGCGGGGCTTGGCACGTCCATTGCGCCCGTGCGTTTCATGCGGCCGCCGGAAGTCGTTCAACTGACCATTGGCAATGGTGGGGCGCTGTCGCAATCCTGAGCCCATGCGTCTTCGGGCATCAATCGTATCAAAATGCTTGGCGTGAAACGTTTCGACGTGATTGACCGCGAGAGCATGTCCCGAAGACGTTGCTCGACTTTTTCGGTTTAGACATGCTCCAGCTCTTGGATTTCGAGCTGCGTCCTCATTGATCAAATGAGTCCATTTGATCGGGACGCACTTTAGATGCAGCGGACTGAGGTCACGGCGCATGACCGTTTATCGCAGGCAAGGTATGGTTCGTGGGCTCGGCACCACAAATGAAAGCGCCCGCCGGGGAGGATCGGCGGGCGCTTCTGACCAGTGAGGGGGCTTAAGTGCGGCCAGAGCCCCACCGGCACATCCGAATTTAAGACCGTTACCGAGCTTTAACTATGACTGAGGCTTAACATTGTAACCGGGACTAGTAACTTCGAGGCTTAGTAACACTGAGGCTTAGGAACACCGAGACTTAGGAACACCGAGACTTAGGAACGCAAACTCAAACATGCTAAGTCAACATTTACCCCAATCGGGGTTTTCCTATGACCGAGCTTCAATTGCTACCGAGACACGCAACCGACGCTCGATTGGTATAACGCGCTAATCACAATTAACCCGACATGAACGTGGAAAAATCATCACCGCACGATTTACTTGCAGCTGCCGGAACCGTTGCCCCGGCTCGAACTCATTTGTTGCAATGCAATATAAGCGATTATATTTCACATGCAAGTCTGGAATTTAGGCAGCTGCTATGCGTTTTTTGCAGGCCTTGTGTTTGTTCGTATTTCCACCCTGAATGCTCCTAGAGCGCCTATCGCTCAGATTCAAAGAGTTGGGACCCACTCTATGCGGCGCGTTCAGGCGTCTATCACATTGTTTTCTCAAATGATTCTTTCCGAAAACTCAGCGCCTTTCATGCGCGTGCTCCGGGGCTCGTCGAGCCTGTTCTTGGCTCCGCAAGGGTCTGAGGAGAAACCCTCTCGTTAACTTAAAGTTGTCTTACCAAGCTTGCGCGGAGCTTGTTCCGGTGGGGCCGCTCACTCCGCGGCCTGTTTTTTCGGCGGGCGGCGATCGAGCGCTTCCTTCAAATAACGTCCCGTGAAGCTTCTCTTGGCCTTCACGATCTCCTCGGGCGGACCAGCCGCCACGATCTCGCCGCCACCGTCGCCGCCTTCGGGACCGAGATCGATGATCCAGTCGGCCGTTTTGATGACTTCGAGATTGTGCTCGATCACGATCACCGTATTGCCCTGATCGACGAGTTCATGCAGCACTTCGAGGAGCTTGGCGACATCGTGGAAATGCAGACCGGTGGTCGGCTCGTCGAGGATATAGAGGGTGCGGCCCGTCGACCGCCTGGAAAGCTCCTTGGCGAGCTTGACCCGCTGAGCCTCGCCGCCGGACAGCGTATTGGCTTGCTGGCCGACCTTGACATAGCCGAGGCCGACGCGGGCGAGGGTCTCCATTTTTTCGCGGATCGACGGCACGGCCTTGAAAAGGATTGCGGCTTCCTCGACCGTCATGCCGAGCACGTCGGCGATCGATTTGCCGCGATATTTCACTTCCAATGTTTCGCGGTCGTAGCGCCTGCCCTTGCAGACGTCGCAGGTGACATAGACATCGGGCAAGAAATGCATTTCAATCTTGATCACGCCGTCGCCCTGGCAGGCCTCGCAGCGCCCCCCCTTGACGTTGAAGGAGAACCGCCCCGGCTGATAGCCGCGCGCCTTCGCTTCCGGGAGGGCCGCGAACCATTCGCGGATCGGCGTGAAGGCGCCTGTGTAGGTCGCCGGATTCGAGCGCGGCGTGCGGCCGATCGGCGATTGGTCGATATCGATCACCTTGTCGAGATGTTCGAGACCGTCTACTCGCGTATGCGGTGCGGGATGTTCGAGCGCGCCATTGAGCCGCCGCGCGGCCGCTTTATAGAGCGTATCGATGATCAGCGTCGATTTGCCGCCGCCGGACACGCCAGTGATGCCGGTGAAAAGCCCGAGCGGAATCGTGGCCGAAATATTTTTGAGATTATTGCCGTGCGCATTGACGACTTCGAGTTTACGGCCGGGTTCCGGCTTTCGCCGCCGGCCCGGAATCATGACTTCCCGCACGCCGGTCAGATATTGGCCGGTCAGCGAATTCTTGTCCGCCATGATTTCGGCGGCGGTGCCATGCGCCACGATTTCGCCGCCGTGAATGCCAGCGCCAGGGCCGACATCGACAACATAATCGGCGGCAAGGATCGCATCCTCGTCATGTTCGACAACGATCACCGTATTGCCGAGATCGCGCAGCCGCCGCAAGGTTTCGAGCAGCCGTGCATTGTCGCGCTGATGCAGGCCGATCGACGGCTCGTCGAGCACATAGAGCACGCCGGTTAGGCCAGATCCGATCTGAGAGGCAAGCCTGATACGCTGGCTCTCGCCGCCCGACAGTGTGCCCGAGGCGCGGCCGAGGGTCAGATAGCCAAGCCCTACATCGACAAGAAATGACAGCCTTTCGGAAATTTCCTTCAAGATGCGCTTGGCGATTTCGGCGCGCTTTGGATCAAGCTTGCCGGGCAGGGCCCCAAACCACTCCTGCGCGTCGCGCACCGAAAGCGCGGTCAATTGGCTGATGTGACAACCGTCGATCTTGACCGCAAGCGCCTCGGGACGCAGCCGCGTGCCGTCGCAGACCCCGCAGGGCGTAGCCGTCATGTAGCGGGCGATATCCTCGCGCGCCCATTCGCTTTCGGTCTCGCGATAACGCCTCTTAAGATTGGAGATGACGCCTTCAAAGGGCTTCACGACATCGTAAGAGCGCAAGCCATCCTCATAAGAAAAGCGCACCTCCTCCTCGCCCGAGCCATAGAGGATCACATCGCGGGCCTTTTGCGGAAGCGTCTCGAAACGCGTATCGAGGCGGAACTTGAAATGCCTGGCGAGCGCTTCGAGGGTTTGCAGATAATAGGGCGAGCTGGAGCGTGCCCAGGGCGCAATCGCGCCCTTGCGCAAAGTGAGCTTTGGATCTGGGACGATCAGCTCGGGATCGACGGTCTGCTCGACGCCGAGCCCGCCGCAATGCGGGCAGGCGCCGAAAGGATTGTTGAAGGAGAAGAGGCGTGGTTCAATTTCCTGGATCGTGAAGCCGGAGACGGGACAGGCGAATTTCGACGAAAACACGATATGCGCCGGCGCGTAATGCGACGCGAGGCGCAGACTGCCCGCGGTCACCGGGACTTCGGCGCTCGCCGCGCCTGCGGTGCCGCCATCGGCGAATTCGGCCACCGCCAGTCCGCCGGAAAGCTCCAGCGCGGTCTCGAAACTATCGGCGAGGCGGGCCGCCATGTCCGGCCGCACGACGATGCGATCCACCACCACGTCGATGTCGTGTTTGAGCTTTTTGTCGAGCGACGGCGCCTCGACGATCTCGTAATAGGCGCCGTCGATTTTGAGGCGCTGGAAACCGCGCCGCGTATATTCGGCGACCTCCTTTTTATATTCCCCCTTACGTCCGCGCACGACCGGCGCCAGCAGATAAAGCCGCGTCCCCTGCGGCAGGGCGAGCACGCGGTCCACCATCTGCGAGACTGTCTGGCTCTCGATCGGGAGCCCAGTCGCGGGCGAGTAGGGCACGCCGACGCGCGCCCAGAGCAAGCGCATGTAATCGTGAATCTCGGTGACGGTGCCGACCGTCGAGCGCGGATTTTTCGAGGTGGTCTTCTGCTCGATCGAGATCGCCGGCGA
>PLUZ01000338.1 GCA_003162995.1 Methylocapsa sp.
ATCATGCGGTCGGCGAAGGTGCCGCTGTCACCTTCGTCGAAGTTGCAAACCACATATTTCCGGTCGGCCTGCGTATCGGCAACGGTCTTCCATTTGATGCCGGTTGGAAAACCGGCACCGCCACGGCCGCGAAGCCCGGATTTCGTCACCTCGGCGACGATCGCCTGAGGACCAATCGCGATGGCGCGTTTGAGCCCTTTCCAGCCGTCATGCGCCTCATAATCGGCCAGCGAAAGCGGATCAATGATGCCGCAACGGGCAAAGGTGAGCCGCGTCTGCGGCGCGAGGAATGGATGATCTTCCGGTTTGCCGATCCGCAAGGCATGCGCGCCGCCGTCCAAGAGACCCGCATCGAAGAGGGACGCGACATCGGCAGCCAATACCGGGCCATAGCCGATACGCCCCTGTGCCGTCTCGACCTCGATCAGAGGCTCCAGAAAGAACATACCCCGCGAGCCGGTGCGGATAATCTCGATCGGCAGACCGCGCGCCTGCGCTTCCGCCACGATCTTTGCGGCGACCTTGTTGGCGCCAACGGCGAGCGCGGCTACGTCCCGGGGAATGAAAATGCGCGTCATGGAGCGCACGCCTCTTCGAGTGCTTCGGAGATTTTGTCCGCATCCAACCGCCCAAGCGGCTCGCCGTCGATAAGGGCAGATGGCGATGTGGCACAAAGGCCGAGGCAATACACCGGCTCAACAGTCACTTCGCCATCAGCTGTGGTGCCATGCCAGCCAACGCCAAGCTTGCCGAGTACGGTTGCCGCCAAGCCCTCACTTCCAACGCTCTGGCAAGCCTCGCCACGGCAAAGCTGTAGAAGATGATGCCCACAGGGTTCGTGGCGGAAATCATGGTAGAAAGTCACGACGCCATGCACCTCGGCACGCGTCAGATTGAGCGCGTCAGCGATGACCGGTATCGCGTCGCTGCTGATAAAACCGTATTCTTCCTGCAAGGCGTGCAGAATAGGGAGCATAGGGCCTTCGAGCCCTAAATATTCGGCAATAATCTCCCTGGTGCGCTCTGCGTTCCAGGTGGAAGCCTCAGGCATGCGTTTCCCGTCCATTATTGATTGGCGAGCAAATATGAAACCTTGGTGCCGAAAGATCAATAACGTAGTTCCGTACACTTATTGAAAGTCTCTATCAATCCCGGCCGCCATCACGGTGAAAACCTATCAATGGGGCTTACGTCGAGATCCTTCTTTTTGGGGCATCGACAGCCGGCTTGCTTCGGCGGCGAGCGCCCTCGTGAGCGGCGGAATTGGCTCCCGGCGCGCGGAAACGAGACCGATCGTATAAATTTCCCGCGGTTCGACGATGGGAATCGCGCGCAAGGGTTCGCTCACGCTGAGCACGCTGACGAGCTTTTCGGACACGACGCAGGCGCATTCGCCGATCCTTGCATATGAAAACAACACCAGCATGGAGTTCGATTCAAGGGGCGGGGGCGTCGCCGCATTCAGCAACAGCCGGTCAATAATGCGACGGTTTTGCATGTCAGGCGTGAGCAGGCAAAGGGGAATGCGGGCCACATCCGCCCAGGTCACTGTTTCGCGCTCGCTGAGGGGAGCCCCGGCGCGGGTCAAAAGCTGGTAGCGCTCGTGATAAAGGGGCACCGTGTGAAGTTCGCCGAGCGGCTCATTATCGAGATAGGTGAGACCCGCATCGATTTGAAAATCATCGAGCATCGAAAGGATTTCGCGCGACGTTTTTGATAGAACCGTGAAGCGCACGCCGGGATGCTTCGCCTGGAAAGGAGTCGTGAGTTCCGCGGCTACGGGAAGCGCGGTTGGAACGGCGGCAAGCGTCAGATGCCCGGCAAGCGCGGTCTTTGCGGCTTGAACGTCCTGGCGCATGGCACGCGCGTCACTAACAATGCGCCTGCCCCATACCAGTACGCGCTCGCCTTCCGCCGTCAGCCCATAAAAGCGCGAGCTCCGGTTGACGAGCAGCACGCCCAATGTGTCTTCGAGCTGCTTGATGCCGGCCGACAAAGTGGGCTGGGTCACGCCGCAGGCTTCGGCGGCGCGGCTGAAGTTGCGCTCGCGGGCAAGCGCAATCAGGAATTCGAGCTTGTCGATCATCGTGAGGCACCGGTTTGGACCGGCAAGTTTCGTGCCCGCAAAGCGGCCCCCCGGCAGGCGAAGGCGGTGATGAATGCAGCATGGCTCCAGGCGAGAGTCTTTGCCGAAGTCTGGGCTCCAGTTGCCTGGTCGAATTGCTCCGAAAGCTCCCCGGACACGGGCGTATAGGCTGCCACCGTTGCCATGAATTGGTCGCCGCGCCGAAGCAAAACCTCAAAACGGCGATTCAAAACCTCTCGCGGCGAGAGCGCCAAAATGTCATCGCCGATCCCAAGCCGGCTCAAGAACGCCTTGTTGTCAGCCGTCACTGGAAGATCCGCGCCTGCCGCCACCGCTCCCGCGAGCGAATAATAGAATTCCGCCGCGCCGAGCGTCGAAAAATAATAGGCGCCGCCACTGAAATAAGAATCACCGGCATAACGCCCCAAGGCGGGGCCAAGGTTAGCCGGGCGGCCCTGGTTGATTTCATAGCTCGCGTCGAACAGCGCCTCGAGCCGCGCCAAACTCGCCATGACCCGCGGATCGCTGACGCTATGCGCTCCCTCCTTTCGCCCGGCATGGATGACCGCGAGGATCGTCGCGAAATCGAGTTCTTTCCCGGGCGTGGGATTCGCGACCTCCCGGCGGCTGACGTAAATACCTTTGTCATGGCACCAATATGTATCGAGGGATTGGGCGATCTCTTGCGCCGCTGAAAGGCAAGCCGGCCGCGCGTCATCATTTATGCCGGCTTCGCGCATCCAAAGAGCGCCATCGGCGAGCGCCGCATGGTGCAAAAGCCGCGTGTAATAATGCTGGCCCTGTTCTTCTTCCCAAATATCGAAACTGGGCTCGCGCCAGTGCTCAAGGACAAAGTTGAGATCGGTTTCGATCAACACGCGCATGGCGGCGCGGGTCGCGGGGTCAAGGGCATCGAGCGGCCAGAAACGCATCAGGACAAGCGCCCGCGCCGCGGGACCATCGTGTTGCGGGCGCGACCATTTGCTGATGTCGAGCGTGGCATCCGGATTGAACCGCGGCTCGCCAAGAACACGATCCCCCGAAATCACGCGAAGCTCATCGTCGTCACGCACGAATTGCAGGAACCACGGATCCATATTTTTTCTGAAATCACTGGACTCGCGTAGAAACACGCGACCATCGAGCCGATTGAGGGAGAGGCTGAACGCGACAAACTCCTTGAAACGAGCGAGCCCCTCCCCGGCGGCGCTTCCTTCCACAATCACATGCCGCAGGGCATCGATGACGATCGCCGAATCGCGCAGCCAATGGAAGAAATAGTCCGGATCCGGATCCCAGGAGCCTAGCGACGTCGAGGCCAAAACGGACCCCGGCAGGGGCCGGATCGTTTGGCCAAACCCCCGCCGCTCCTTGATGAGATGCGTCGCCGAAATCGTGCCAAGCATCGCCGCCACCGAGACGGGGTATTGCCGTGCCATCCATTCGTGCAAATGGCTGGCGTCACCTGGCGCCGGGACATCTCCAGTCATTGTCCCGGTTTCCACCACCAGCCCCGCCTCCTAGAATGAGATGACCTGAAATAGAATTGCCAGGTCTCTATATCTCTTTGATTTGTCGCATGATCTTATCCAAAAAGTCTGAAACTTTTTGGGATCATGCTCTAGCTCACATGCGGGCTAGCAAATCCGAGCCGCCGCAGGCCGGTCCTGACATCGGGGTCGGCCATGAACAGATTCCATAAAAGCCCGCTCCGGTAATTCTCGATCATGATCACAATTGGCCCCTCGTCTATCGCGAGATAGGTCTTTGCGTACCAATTATGGGTCTCGCTGAAAGCATCGGTGAACCCAAAGCGGCCCCAAATCCTGTCGCCGAGACTGTCATGAAAATGCCGGAGGGCACGCATCGCCTGCTCGGGCGCATAGGGAAAGCTTGAAAGGGCAGCTGTGGGACTGATCACGCCATTGTCATTGTCCGGAGCATGCGCGGCATAGCCAGCTGGGTCGTCGCTTGCCGTCAACCCCCAGCAGGAAGGCCCAAAGCCTTTATGGCGGTTCGGATTGCGGACGCAGTGCTCGTAATTGATCAAGGTATGCTGGACGTTCTGTTGGAAATAGCTTGCATAAGCATCCTTCAGTCCGCGCGGATCGAGCCCGCAGAAGGAAAAATGGCTGAAGAACAACGGCCCGCCATAGTCCGGCCCGAGCGGCAGATCGAGATCGTAATAGCGGCGGCGATTGATGAAGGTCCGGCTTTGGGCAAAGCCGTCATGATAGACGTCTGGTGCGATCGCGTAAGTGGGCGAGGCGGCGGCAAGCACATAAGTGATGAGGCATTCGTTCCAGCCGCGGATTTCGTGATCGAGGCTGAAGCCATTGTTGGGGCTCCAGTGCCAGGTCAAGACATGGCGGCCATCGCGCGCATGCCAGTTCCATTCGGCATCGCGCCATAACCAGGTGATGCGATCGCGCAAACTCTTCTCTGCCGGAGTGCCGGCTTTGAAATATTGACGAGCGCACAAAAGCCCTTGAAACAGAAACGCACTCTCGACGATATCGGAGCCGTCATCCTTGCGGCCAAACCTTATCGCCGCTCCGGTGCGGCCATTCATGTAATGCGGGAAAAGACCATGGTAGCATGGTGCCCGCTCGAGAAAGCCGAGGATGAGGCCGAGACGGTCCACGGCTTCGTCGCCTCCGATCCAGCCGCGCTCGGCCGCGACAATGATCGCCATGATGGCAAAGCCGGAGCCGCCGGAGCAGACGAGATCGTCGTCTGGATCCATGGTAAGCCCGGTCCTGTCACGCGCAAGGCCGCAGGCGGGATGCGCGCCTTCCCAAAAATATCGGAAAGTCTGGCGCTGGACGAGATCCATGAGCGCCTCGTCCGGCAGGCTGGCAGACGGCTTTTGTTTTGGCAAATGTTTCCGGGAGGCCGGCATCTGCGGGTTATTCCTGTTTGCGGCATTCATGCCACGGGGGCTTTTTGTTTTGCGGTGGGCTCGGGATTTGAGGC
>PLUZ01000213.1 GCA_003162995.1 Methylocapsa sp.
AACGCGCCAGAACCGAAATTAGTTTTGCGAGGTTGCCAATCTTTTTTCCTTTTTTCTAACTCCGCATCCTCTACGAGGAGATCGATCGTTCCCTTGATCGCGTCGATCTCGATTATGTCGCCATCGCGTACCAGCGCGATCGGGCCGCCGACGGCCGCCTCCGGCCCGACATGGCCGACGCAAAAACCGCGCGTCGCACCGGAAAAGCGCCCATCGGTGACAAGCGCGACCTTGGATCCCATGCCTTGGCCGTAGAGCGCCGCCGTCGTCGACAGCATCTCCCGCATGCCGGGGCCGCCGCGCGGACCCTCGTAGCGGATCACGAAAACACAGCCTTCCGCATAGCGGCGCTTCGTCACCGCCTCGAAACAATCTTCTTCATTATCGAAGCAAAGGGCCGGCCCCCGGAAGGTCAGTCCCGCTTCTGGCATGCCTGCGACCTTCACAATCGCCCCCTCTGGCGCGAGACTCCCCCGGAGTCCGACGACACCGCCCGTCGCGGTGATAGGCTTGTCGGCGGGCCAAATAACATCCTGATAAGGGTTCCACACCACTTTCCTTAAGTTATCGTTAACCGTACGGCCGGTGACGGTCAGGCAATCGCCGTGCAGGAAGCCATGATCGAGCAGGGTTTTCATCAATAAGGGAACGCCGCCCGCCTCGTACATGTCCTTGGCGACATATTTGCCGGCCGGCTTCAGATCGGCGATGTAAGGCGTCCGCTTAAAAATTTCGGCGACGTCGAAAAGATCGAAAGCGATCCCGCATTCATGGGCGATGGCTGGGAGATGCAACGCGGCATTGGTCGAGCCGCCGGACGCGGCGACAACGGTCGCGGCGTTTTCAAGCGCCTTCCTTGTGACGATGTCGCGCGGACGAATTCTGGCCGCAAGCAGATCCATCACCATCTCGCCCGCCGTCACGCAAAAGCGGTCGCGGATTTCATAGGGCGCCGGCGCCCCTGCCGAATAAGGCAGGGCAAGGCCGATCGCCTCCGACACGGTGGCCATTGTATTGGCGGTGAACTGCGCACCGCAGGCGCCCGCCGAAGGGCAGGCGACGGTCTCGAGCGTGTCCAAATCCTCGGCCGACATGTCTCCGACCGAATATTTGCCAACCGCTTCGAAAAGATCTTGAACCGTGACCGGCTGTCCCTTGAATGTTCCCGGGAGGATCGAGCCTCCGTAGATGAAAATCGACGGCACATTGAGACGCAGCATTGCCATCATCATGCCAGGCAGAGACTTGTCGCAACCGGCGAGGCCGACGAGCGCATCGTAGCAATGGCCGCGCATGGTCAGTTCGACCGAGTCGGCGATCACCTCGCGCGAGACGAGCGAGGATTTCATCCCCTCATGGCCCATGGCGATGCCATCGGTCACCGTGATGGTGCAGAATTCGCGCGGCGTGCCGCCCGCCGCAGCAACGCCTTTCTTCACCGCCTGGGCCTGGCGCATAAGAGAGATGTTGCAGGGGGCGGCCTCATTCCAGCAGGAGGCCACGCCGATAAGCGGCTGGTGAATTTGCTCGGGTGTTAGTCCCATGGCGTAAAGATAGGACCGGTGCGGGGCACGCGATGTGCCTTCCGTCACATGCCGGCTGGGAAGCTTGGATTTATCGAAAACGCGAGTGTCCATGGAACAGGGTTCCGAAATCTGCCGGCCAAACTATCTGAGTGTTCGATTGCAGGCGCCGTTAAAAAAAGAGATGCCGCGCGTGGAAGCGGGCAGAAATTCCTGTCATGCAATGCGCGGCAAACCCGAAGCTGCGCCTACGAGATTTGATTTCAATACCTACAGTAGCAAGTTGCTAAAGATTAAAAAAGCGGCTTCTTCTTACAATGCCAAGTCAAAGTTAACTCGTCAGGCTCTGTGACATCAAAACCACAAATTTTGGTTCCTAGCCAGCGATCGTCCGTAATGCCTGCCGGTTTGGCGTTCGAAAATTTTCCTCACTGCCCTATCAAAGCGTCTTGGCGTCTCAAAGCGACCAAGATCAAGCCTCGGCCAAACGAATCAGTTTGGGCGGACACAAACAAGACCCAATTGGGGTATCGCCACCAACCGCCGGCTTGACCGCCCTGGGTTCCGTTAAGGTAAGGCCGGCCGTCCCGAGCCTAGGGATCCTGGCGCTTCAACTGGCGCTTCAAAAAGAGTGCGAAAGCGTCGAGCGCGACATCGGACACATGATGCTCGATGCCCTCGGCATCGAGTTCCGCGCATTGCTCGGGGACACCGACGGCGCGCAGAAGATCGACAACGAGCCGATGCCGGGCGCGGACGCGATCGGCGAGACCATGCCCCTCCGGCGTCAAGAACACGCCGCGGTAGAGCTTCGATGTGGCAAGCCCCTCGCGCTTGAGGCGGGTGATCGTTTTGATCGCGGTCGCATGGGTGACGCCCAGCCGGCGGGCGATATCGGTCGGGCGCGCCTCCCCGCCGCTCGCCAGGAGATCGTCGATCAGTTCGACGTAATCCTCAAGTACCGCTGTCGCCTGGGCCGAACGCGCTTTTTCAAAGCGCCTCGCCTGCACCGCCTCAACCGGGAGTTCGACGGAAGATTGTGGAGTTGCCGCCGGTTTCGCGGTCATCTGGTTTTTGTTCCTTGGCGGCATATTCGTTGCGCAGACCGTAACTTCGAAAAATACGAACTCAAGTCAATCACAAAATCAATTGACTTTTTGTAGCCTAGGCTACATTTTAAGGCTTCATCAGCCATAAATCACGCGTCAAGGAAGATCTAACACCGCCCAGTTCAATTTCGCTTGGCGGCACCGCGCGAGTGTTGAGCGCGCTTGGGATGGCGGGGAAGAGGCCGGCTTTTGACCAGACGAGGGCGAATTCTCAACTGTTTGCCAAGGCCGTATTTTTGTTGAGGTTGCGATCAAGGAATCCCGGATGACGGATGTCGTCGTACAAGACCGCCCGGTTAATCGAACGAAACGGACGCAGATCGCGATTCGTGAGGTGCTCGAGGGCCGTCGCCGCGGCCTGAGCGCCATTCTTCCGATGGCAGGGCCAGCCGTTATCGTTTCGATCGCCTATATGGATCCCGGCAATTTTGCGACGAATATTCAGGCCGGCGCGAAATACGGCTATGGCTTGCTTTGGGTCGCTCTGGTTGCAAGCCTGATCGCGATGCTGTTTCAGAGTTTGTCGGCGAAACTCGGCATCGTGACCGGCCGTAACCTCGCCGAAATGTGCCGTGAGCACTTGCCTCGGCCTCTCGTCTTGGCCATGTGGGTGGTCAGCGAAATCGCGGCGATGGCAACCGATCTCGCGGAGTTTCTTGGCGGCGCGATCGGACTCTCCCTCCTATTCAATCTCCCGCTCTTCTGGGGCATGATCGTCACCGGGATCGTGACCTACGGAATTCTGACCTTCGAGAAACAGGGTTTTAGACCGATCGAGCTGATCATCGGGGCTTTGGTCTCGATCATCTGCCTTTGTTATCTGATCGAGATATTCATTGCCCCGGTGGACTGGGCGGCCGTGGCATTCCATACGGCCGTTCCCCAGCTCCAAGATGCAGCGGCGGTCACGATCTCCGTGGGCATTATCGGCGCCACCGTCATGCCGCATGCCATCTACCTCCATTCCGGCCTCACCCAGGTCCGGCTGACAGTGCATAATGATGCTGACCGGCGCAAGCTCCTCCACTTCTCCAACCGGGAAGTCGTTGTCGCGCTCGCGATCGCCGGAGCCGTGAATATGGCGATGATGATCATGGCGTCCGCCGCTTTCCATGCGGGGTATAGTGATGTCGCCGAGATTGAGACGGCCTACCACACATTGCGTCCCCTGCTCGGCGCGGGAGCGGCAACTGTCTTCTTGATTTCCCTCCTTGCTTCTGGCGTGTCCAGCTCCGCGGTTGGAACCATGGCCGGCCAAATGATCATGCAAGGCTTCGTCGGTTTTAGAATCCCGGTCTTGGTCCGGCGGCTTGTCACCATGGTGCCCGCGTTTATCGTCGTCGGCCTCGGCGTCAATGCGACCAGCGCGCTTGTCATAAGTCAGGTTGTTCTCAGCATTGCCCTTCCGATACCCATGATCGCGCTTTTGCTCTTCACGCAACGCAGCGACATCATGGGCTCTTTCGCGAATGGACGGGTGACCCGTGTTGCCGCGATCGCCGGAACCGCGTTGGTCATGCTTCTCAACACGATTCTTTTGTTGCAGACGTTTGGCGTGCCCATCCCCTTCTTGGGGCCGTAGTGCGAGACAGGCCGCCAGCGTCGCGGCATCGGACGATCGGACGGGCGTGCTTCATAGGCCGCTGAGCCGGGCGCGCGCCGCTTCAAGCTTCTCCACGCGCGAAAAGGCTTCCGCCAGTCTTTCGCGGTTTTCCTCGACGACCTCTTCCGGCGCGCGGGCGACGAAATCGGCGTTGTTGAGTTTCGCTTCGATCTTGCCCGCATCGCCCGTCAGCTTAGCGATTTCCTTGGCAAGCCGGGATTTTTCCGCCTCCAAATCCACGATGCCGTGAAGCGGCAGAGCGGCAAGGGTTTTTCGCACGATCATCTGCACGGATTTTTCCGGAGCCTCGGGCGCGAAGGAAATCTCCGACAGCCGTGCCAGACGTTTAAGGGTTTCATCCCAATTTTTCGCACGCGATTGGGTCTCCGGCGAGGCGCCAACGAGCACCAGCGGGAGTTGCGCGGCGGGTGGCACATTCATTTCCGCGCGCACCGAGCGTATTTCCGAAACAAGCTCGACGATGAAGCCGATCTCGGCTTCCGCCGCTGGATTTTCGCAGCCCTCAAGATCCGGCCATTGGGCGAGCGCCAGCAGACTTGCGCGCGGCAGTTCGTCGGTGGCCGTGATCGCCCAAAGTTCCTCGGTCATGAACGGCATGAATGGATGCAGGAACTTGATGATTTCTTCGAGCACAAAGGCGGTCGCGGCGCGCGTCTCGTCCTTGGCCGGGCCGTCCGCGCCTTGCAAGAGCGGCTTGGCGAGTTCGAGATACCAGTCGCAAAAAATATTCCAGACGAAACGGTAAGCGGCATTGGCGGCATCGTTGAAACGATAGGTTTCGATCGCCTTGGCGACTTCGGCTATGGCCTTCGCGGTCTCGCCGATGATCCAGCTATTGAGCGTGATTTCGACTTGGCTCGGATCGAACGAGGCTTGCCGCACGCAGCCATTCATTTCGGCGAAACGCGCCGCGTTCCAGAGTTTCGTTCCGAAATTCCGATAGCCTTCGATTCGTTGCGTCGCGAGTTTGATGTCGCGGCCCTGCGCCGCCATGGCGGCGAGCGTGAAGCGCAGCGCGTCCGCCCCATAGGTTTCGATGAGGTGCAAGGGATCGACCACATTGCCCTTGGACTTCGACATTTTGGCGCCCTTCTCATCGCGGACGAGGGCGTGGATATAGACATCGTGGAAGGGAACCTCATGCATGAAATGGAGGCCCATCATCATCATCCGGGCAACCCAGAAGAAGATGATGTCGAAACCGGTGACGAGCACGCTCGTCGGATAACGGTGGTTTAGCTCCGCCGTCTCATCTGGCCAGCCAAGGGTGGAGAAAGGCCAGAGCGCGGAGGAAAACCAAGTGTCGAGGACGTCCTCGTCGCGCCAGATCGGTTCCCACCGGGGTTCGCCGTCTAGTTCCTCATCGATAACTTGCTGAAAAACCGGATCGAGGTCGCTTTGTGGAGTTGAGACAACACGAATGGGACGATTGTATTTGGATTTCGCCAATTCAATTGCCGCACTTTCGCTTTCAGCAACGAAAATTTCCGGATCGCTCAACGAAGCCCATTGTTCATGGCCAACCTCTTTGCGACCGTACCACGCCGGGATCTGGTGTCCCCACCAGAGCTGCCGCGATATGCACCAAGGCTGGATGTTTTCCAGCCATTGAAAATATGTCTTTCCCCAATTCTCTGGAATGAACTTCGTCTTCCCTTCGCGCACGACAGCAAGCGCCGGTTCCGCCAAGACTTTCGCATCGACGTACCATTGATCTGTTAACCTCGGTTCGAGCACGACCCCGGAGCGGTCACCGTGCGGAACTGTATGCTGATTGGCCTCAACTTTATCGAGGAGGCCCTTGTCCTCCATCAAGTCGATTACGATCTTGCGCGCGGCCTCGCGCGGTTTGCCTTCCAGCGCGGCGATCGTTTCCTCGTACCGGGCCCAATCGGGCAAGCCCACAACAGGCAAACCAGCAAGAAATGCGGTGTTGCCCTGCAATTCCATGCGGGCCTCGGCATTGAGCACATTGATGAGCGGGAGCCCGTGCCTTTTGCCAACCTCGAAATCGTTAAAATCGTGCGCGGGGGTGATCTTCACCGCGCCGGTGCCTTTTTCCGGGTCTGAATATTCGTCGGCAATGATCGGGATCAGCCGCCCAACCAGCGGCAGCCGCACCTTTTTGCCCTGAAGACGCTTATAGCGCTCGTCGTCCGGGTGCACCGCCACGGCCGTATCGCCGAGCATGGTTTCCG
>PLUZ01000417.1:0-9920 GCA_003162995.1 Methylocapsa sp.
AAAAAATATTTGAGTTCGAAGAGACCACGCGGCGTCGCCATATATTTGTTGGAAGTGACGCGGGAAACGGTTGATTCATGCACGCCAACCGCCTCCGCGATTGTCTTGAGATCGAGCGGCCGCAAATATTCGACGCCGCGCGCGAAGAAACTATCTTGCTGGCGGACGATTTCGCTGGAAACCTTTAGAATCGTACGGGCCCTTTGTTCGAGACTCTTGGTCAACCAGTTCGCGGATTGCCTGCAAGCCGAGATGAAACTCCGCTCGGCCTCCTTGCCTTTCCCCTTGCCTACGCGTGTTACATAGCTGTGATTGACCAGAATGCGCGGAAGCACTTCCGTGTTGAGTTCGACTTGCCAAGATCCGTCGGGCAGCGGCCGCACGATGACATCGGGGAAGACGGTCTCGACCGAACCACCGCCGAAGGCGCGTCCGGGCTTGGGATCGAGCTGCCGGATCTCGTTCAGCATGTCGAGAATATCCTCTTCCTCGACATCGCAAATTTTGCGCAGCGCCGCGAAATCGCGTTTCGCGAGCAAGTCCAGATGGCCGACGAGCGCTTGCATGGCCGGGTCGAACCGGTCCTTCTCTCGCAATTGGATGGCGAGACATTCGGTGAGATCGCGGGCGCCAACGCCGCACGGATCAAACCCTTGAATGAGACGCAAAATGGCTTCCACCCGTTCGCGTGGCGCATGAAGACGATCAGCTATCTCATCCAGGGCACCTCTAAAATAGCCATTTTCGTCGATCGAATCGATCAAGATCTGTCCGATCAACCGGCCGGCGGGGTCGGTGGTGGCGAGTGTCAATTGGGTTTCCAAATGGTCCTTGAGACTGACTTGCTCTGCGACATAGGCTTCGAGATTTGCCGCCTCTCCGTCTCCGCTCCCGCCTGAGGGCCCGGACCAGGAGGTCGCGGAAAGGCCTAATCCGTCCGGTTCCAAACTCGGTTCGCCCGGGGTCGTCGGCTGGCCGTCATCGAAACTATTAGAGAGTTCGGTGCCAAGGCTAGCCTCCAGGGCGCCGCGATCGGTTGCCAANNTCCTCGGCACGTTCAAGCAAGGGGTTGCGTTCGAGCTCTTGCTCAACGAACGCGGTCAATTCAAGATTGGAAAATTGCAAAAGCTTGATGGCTTGCAAAAGCTGCGGCGTCATCACCAAGGATTGGCTCTGCCGCATGACAAGCTTAGAGATCAACGCCATGTCTACGTGCAACCCTCAAACGCGTGCCATGAGACCGACAAGGGCAGGCGGCCCATTATCGGCCCGTTTCTTGCATAGAAGGTATTGCTATAGCACAAAATGTCCACGAGTCTACAACCTAAAGCATCGATGCGACGCCACGCCGCCGGTAGGGCCGGGCAGGCGGGTGTGTTTGGAACAGCCTGTGCGCGAAGCCATGTCCGGTCCGCTTCGTGAAGGGCTAAGACTCAGATGAATCGGCGTTACCGAGCCGAGGGAAGCCGTGTCTGATCTGGATGCCGCTGTGCGCGAGATCGCCGCCGAAATGGCGGCACGGCCAGATCGAGGCGAAGTCGCGAACTATATTCCCGAACTTGCGTGCGTCGACGCCGCCGCCTTCGGCATCGTGGCGATCGACGCCGAGGGCCAAGTCGCCGCCGCTGGCGACGCGGACACGCCATTCTCGATCCAAAGCATTTCAAAAGTCTTCACGCTGACCTTGGCGCTTGGCATGATCGGTGACCGGCTGTGGCGCCGTGTCGGACGCGAGCCTTCGGGCAATCCGTTCAATTCGATCGTGCAACTTGAATACGAGCGTGGCAGGCCGCGAAATCCCTTCATCAACGCCGGCGCCATTGCGGTGACGGATGTAATCCTGTCCGGGCATCAGCCCCGCGAGGCGCTCGGCGAAATCCTGCGCTTTCTGCAGTTCGTCGCGCAGGATACCACGATATTCATCGACAACGCGGTGGCGGACTCAGAGAAGCGGACCGGCTTTCGAAATGTCGCGTTGGCCAATTACATGAAGTCCTTCGGCATGCTCGACAATCCCGTCGATTTCACACTCGGCGTCTATTTCCATCATTGCGCCATCGCCATGTCCTGCCGCCAGCTGGCGATGGCTGGGCGCTACCTCGCCCACGCGGGGCGCAATCCGGCGACAGGATTGTCGGTTGTTTCACCTGAGCGCGCGCGCCGAATCAACGCGCTGATGCTGACCTGCGGCCATTATGACGGCTCCGGCGAGTTTGCCTACCGTGTTGGCCTGCCTGGCAAGAGCGGCGTCGGCGGCGGTATCCTGGCGATCGCCCCGGGCAAGGCCGTGATTGCCGTGTGGTCGCCAGGGCTCGACGCAAATGGCAATTCGCACTTGGGCCGCCTTGCCCTGGAGATGCTGGCCAAAAGGATGGGCTGGTCNNGCTATAACAGCGCCATCAAAGCCGGAACCCTTCGCCGAGATAGTAGCGGCGCACATTGGGGTCCTCGACAATCTTGGCAGGAGCCCCTTCGACGAGGACTCGGCCAGCGTGGACAATGTAGGCGCGGTCGATCAATCCCAAGGTTTCCCGGACATTGTGATCAGTGATGAGAACACCGATACCGCGCTGTTTCAGGTGTTGGACGAGAAGCTGAATGTCGCCGACGGCAATCGGATCGATTCCGGCGAAAGGTTCGTCGAGGAGCATGAAGGAGGGACGGCCGGCCAAGGCGCGCGCGATTTCGCAGCGCCGCCGTTCGCCGCCGGAGAGCGCGATCGAAGGCGACTTGCGCAAGCGCTGGATGTCGAACTCTTCGAGCAAGGCTTCGAGTTCGGCGGCGCGCTTGCGCTTATTGGGCTCGATGATTTCGAGGACCGCCCGTATATTGTCCTCGACGCTGAGGCCTCGGAATATCGAGGCTTCCTGCGGCAGATAGNNGCGCCGTTCGGGCCGAGGAGACCGACCACCTCGCCGCGCCGGACGCTCATGCTCACATCCTCGACGACCCGGCGTGCCTTATAGTATTTACGCAAATGATGAACCGCAAGGACCCCTAGGGCATCGGTCTCCGGCGCGATGACACTGGCCCACTCCGGCGTCTTTTCAGGGCCAACTCCGCTTTCCCCGCGCCACTCTGCCGGCCCGGCGTCTTGCTCCGCGATATCCTGATCCTCGGCCATCATCCAATCGCCATTGCCCGCCGGGAACGCCGCCTGCGGCCTCGCGCCAGACCGGAGCGAGCCGCGCCCTCGAGCGAAGGTGGCGAGAGGAAAAAAAACTGGTCGCAAGCGCTAATGAAGAAAGATCCTTCGAAATCCAGCCTATCAGCCCCCGCTGCATGTCCAGTGGCCATATTATCCCGCAAGGAAAAAGGAACCGATGGAGGTGCGGCGGAAGGCCGAGGCGCAATCAAGAGCTACAGCAAACTGTGGGAGACCGGAAGTGAACTATCGGCAAGGATCCTGCTGTGCAGGCAAAGCTACAGGCGCGAGCGACATCAGACTGCGGCTGGCACAGGCGTAAAAGGCGGCCTCAGGGCACCTTCGCCGCCTGATCGGGCTTGGGGCCGTCGCCCGGCTTCGCTGGCTTTGGCTCTTTTGCCTCGCTGGCTCCGCCGCTCGGCAAAAACATGCTCCTGACCCGGCCCGTGACCACCGCCTGATTGGTCGTCAAGTCATAGATCAATTTATCGCCTTTTGTTACATTCGGCCCCTGAGTTAATGTCACATTGCCGATGAGATAAACTTTGTTTTCGGATTTTTCATAGATGCCGCTATCGCCGGTCCCAATCTGGTCCTTGGAAACGATCGTCACTGGCCCCACCGCTTCCATGCGGCGAACTTGGCTCGACGACGATGGCGCTCCGGGTGCTGCCGTGGCATCCTTCGGCGTCAAGTAAATGACAAGCGTGCCCGCCTGCAGCTTGCTTTCCCCTTGCGTCGCAACGACGTTGCCGGTGTAGACAAGTTTTTGTTCCTTATCGAAATAATCCAGTTTGGCGGCGTCGATATTGACTGGATCCTTGGAATTGCCGCCCGGCAAGATCGCACCGGAGCCGGAGCGCGGCTTTTCCGCATGTGCCGGAAAAATCGCCGGAGCCAATATAAGACAAGCAAGAACGATCGGACGGAGTGGCCCGTGACCAGTCACCTTATGCTCTCCGTCAAGGTGCTCGCCGCGTCAGATATCCCCGCCCCAGAGTCAATCCACGAAGTGACATCGCCGTCAAACGAGACTTTGTGGCCATTGTCGCTGACATTTATCTGCTGTGCCGTGATGGTCCCCCCGTCGAGAAGGACCTTGACCGGTTCCTCGGAGACGAGGCCGCCGGTCTTGAAATCGATCCGAGCGGTTTTCAGCCGTACGTCATAACCCGTGCTACTTTTGATTCGAATGTCGCCTTCCAATGTCATTTTGTCATGGAGACTGTCGTAGACGCCTCGCGCGGCGTTGACCGATGTTATCGAGGCGTCCGCCGCCCCGATCTTGGATTCGATGCCGAGGAGTTCGATAATGTCGGGCGTCGTGATGTCCTGAATTCCGGAATGCGCCTTGATCTCAAAGGGGCTGCCATCCTTCTGAGCGCCGGTGATTTTCGGAGATTCCACGGTGACTTTTGTGCCCTCGACCCCGACTCGGCCTATGGAAAGTTCGCCCGGCAGGCGCCTCAGCGGGTTCAGTAGGGCGGCGGTGGCTATGAGCGTGATCGCGAGGAGCGAACCGGCGATCGCAACGCGGCGAAGCCACCGGACCCGTGCCGTATGACGGAGTGCCGCCTTGAAGCCGCCGCGCGCCGCCGCCGGCGTCATGTCGAAACTCACCGAGCTGAGGCTATGCTGGCTGGACCGGCGCGGGCCATCGTCCGGCAAGGCAAGGCCCGCCGTCTCGAAGTCCAACATGGCTAAATTGTCCAACGCGGCCAAATCAACCTCCTCTCCGTTGTTTTTTAGGCTGACTCTGACGCTGGCACCGTTTAAGGCACTCCCCGGCGCACCTGCGCCGCCTGACGATTTCCTCATACGCAGGGCTTCATTCAGAGACAAAAGTAGCAAACTCCGGGTTTCGCGAAATTTCTCAAATCACGATCCAACATGAACGCGGTTCTAGAAATCCTGCAAAAGTCTTAATAATCCGGCTCACTCGCCTCAACCGGGCGTTCGTCCGGCCGGGTAAGCTTCGCCACGGCTGCCTGCACCGCGCTTTCCTAGACAGCAAGCAAGCAAGGCGAAGTCATGGCGGGCTCAAGCTAGGTCTTAGCCTATTCATGCGAGAATATATCCACAGCGGCCCATCCCATGAGGTCGAGACGCGCCCTCGCCGGCACGAAATCGAAACAGGCCGCCGCAATCTCGAAGCGATTCTCACGCTTGAGCATAATGTCGAGGCGGATGCGCAAGGCGTGCAAATAGAGGACGTCGGACGCCGCATAGGAAAGCTGTGCCTCCGAGAGTGTGTCGCCGCCCCAATCGGAGGATTGCTGCTGCTTCGATAATTCGACTCCCAGCAGTTCGCGCGCCAGATCCTTCAAACCGTGCCGGTCGGTATAGGTCCGCACAAGCCTCGACGCGATCTTGGTGCAATAGACCGGNNCGGACGAGCTTAGAGGCGATCTTGGTGCAATAAATGGGCGCCGCCATGACACCGAAGGTCTTGAACAGGACCGCAACATCGAAACGGGCGAAATGAAACAGTTTGGTGACTTTCGGGTCGGCCAGAAGCCGCTCGATGTTTTTCGCCCGGCTCTGGCCGGCCGCGATTTGAACGACATCGGCGGACCCATCGCCGCGCGACAATTGGACCACGCAAAGCCGGTCGCGAGGGAGGACAAGCCCTAAGGTTTCGGTGTCGATCGCGACGCAATCGCCGAAATCGGCATCGTCCGGCAGGTCGCCCTTGTGGAAGCGGATGCTCATCCGGCGCGCCTATCACTGCTAGGGAAACTTAGCAAGCACCATCGGCCTTTGCATGGGGGAGGAGCATGGCGCGGCGGAAGGCAGTCCGCCGTTGGCCGTGTTGGCGGCACTACCGCTGCCACGGAGAAGCTACAGTCGAAAATCAACCATCACCGGCACATGGTCGGAAGGCCGCTCCCAGCCGCGGCTCTCGCGAAAAATCCGGGCGCTGTCGAGACGCGGCTTAAGGCTTTTGCTGACCCAAACATGGTCGAGCCGCCGCCCTCTGTCTGACTTCTCCCAATCCCGCGCGCGATAACTCCACCACGTATAGAGTCTCTCCTCGGGCGCCACGAAATGGCGCAGCACGTCAATCCATGGTCCCGCGTCGCGCAGCAGATTGAGCTTTTCAACCTCGATCGGCGTGTGACTGACGACTCGCAGCAAAGCTTTATGGTTCCAGACGTCGGTTTCGAGCGGCGCGATATTGAGATCGCCGACCAGAATTGCGTCGGTCGCCGCGATCCCTTCGGCATTCGTCCAATGCGTCATTTCGTCGAGAAAGGCGAGCTTATGGGCAAATTTCGGATTGATGGCTGGGTCGGGTTCGTCGCCTCCGGCTGGCACGTAGAAATTGTGCAAGGTGATCGCTTTGCCGTGCGCGCCGCCGGGGGACAATGCCACAGCGATATGGCGGGCATCCCCTTTTTCGCAAAATGAGCGCCGGTCGATGATTTGCAATGGGATTTTCGAGACGATCGCAACCCCATGGTAGCCTTTTTGACCATTGATCGCGACATGCGTGTAGCCGAGCTTATGGAATGCGGCCAAAGGAAATTCGCTGTCCCTGCACTTTGTCTCTTGGAGGCAGAGAACGTCCGGCATCTCTTCTCTCAAGAAGCGGGCCACGAGATCAATCCGCAGACGGACCGAATTGATGTTCCAGGTGGCAAGGGTGAGACGCACGCCGGACTCCGCGATGAACCGCGTCCGATTGATCACGCAAACAACCCTGCCGCAAGGACGGCGGGCGAAAAGCCCACAATTTTTTGAAAAGCAGAAGGGTTGGAAAAGCGGGAGACCGGAATTTCACGATCCCCCACCCCACCCCCCGCCGGTCTGAAAGGCGCGGCAAGACAGCGGGCGCGAGGCAAATAAAAAAGGGCGCCTGGCCGAAGACCAGACGCCCTTAGGAGCGAGACATTACCGGGAGGGGTCCGGTAAATTCGATCCAGGCGGAACGGGGGGGTACGCCTAATGATCTGCGTCGCTCACATAATTACAAGATAAACCCATGCAGCGCTCTTTCAAGCCGCACCGCTGCTGCGCCGCTCCCGGAAAATTTGTGCTGCTCGCATTTTCCGCACGCTCCAAAATTTCCTATCCTATTGGAAAAGCATTGTTTTAACGAACAAGCCCAGGCCCGGCCGAAAGCCCGCGGCGGCTCTGTCAATTATTTGTGTTCAGAAGTCTTTCCTGGGTGATCTGAAACAGATTCGGGTCTGGCTTTTTGGACAAATCGATATTGAAAAGTGAGACAAGTGTCTCGTAGCCTTGCGGATCGGTGACCTGCCACTGTTTGAGCGTAAATTTCACCGGATCGAAAACCAGCTTGATTTGGGAGGTGCCACCGAAGGTCGCCTTGTCTTCGACGAGAATGGTGACTGCGCTTGGCTCGCTTTTTACGTCGATGATCTTGACGTCGCGGGAAAGATCGACCTGATCCTTGAGCAGGAACTTCAGCGGCGTTTGGCTAATAAAGTAAATATCCTTGGTGGCGGTCTTGCGGTCGTGCACGGCAACCGAAAGACCATCCGCGACGATCTCAAGCGTTGCTGGCGGTGCATATTCAAAGCGCAATTTCCCTGGTCTTTGGACGAAGATCTTACCTTCGGAGCGTTTGCCGTCGGGGCCAATCTGGACAAAATCGCCAGTCATATTGGTGGCGGCATTAAAATAGGCATTGGCCTTTTGGATAGCGGCCAAGGGATCCATCGGAACAAAGGGGGCGTCCAGCTTGACCGGAGATGCCGCGGGCTTGGCCTGTGCCGCTGCGGGCTTGGCCGGTTTGGGATTGACGGGTGAGGGGTCCGCCTGAAGCGGCGCTGTTCCCGCGAGAGCGAGAGAGAATGCGATTGTGAATGCCATCCGCTTCATAAAGGCCGCCTTGATCCGTGAGAAGCTGAGCAATGAGACCATGATCACTTTCCGAGTTTGACCGCTCCGCGTTTGATCTCTCATAGTCTTCATCACTTTATTTTCTCGCACAATCTTATCCAAAAAGTCTGAATTTTTTTACCATTATGCTCTAAAACACAACGATATGGCGCCAATGAGGATATNNATGAGGATATGGCGCCAATGAGCTGCCCGGTCTCGCAGACCTCCGCGATTGGGGTTTTAAGGTTACGCGAATTCTCTTACTCCACTCTCGCTTGCTGGCTCAAGGCTGACGAGAGCGCATTTTTAGGGTGAAGCGGCCGCGCGTTTGCTTTGCGAGACGGCGCCGGTGCCCCAACGCTGGCGGGAAGGACGCGCCTAACTCGTTTATTTAACTTGATAAAGTTTGTTTTGTAAGCGGCGAATTGCCGCCCTTAGTCCTGCCCCCTGTTCGGTGATGACAACCCCTAACAACAAGACGATTCTCAATCGAGATGATCGTGATCGCTTATGCACGGATTTCGCAATGGCATAGTCAATATGCGTCAAGCGGCGCGCCCTAAATTTCAGTAGATTACATTATTTAGTTGATATCATTTTTGGGATTGCGGTCATGCTTCAGAAAATCACAGTGCCGTTTGCTCAGCGCATCGGAATAGTTATTGAGCATCCAGGCAGCGGCGGTGCTGAAGATGTCGGTTTAAAGGAGCTAAAAACGACGCGGATTGCAACACTCTCAAATATTTGCATCGTGACAAAAGTTTGGGAATCCGGCACGGCTTGGTATGCCCGCGAATTAGCGCGCGGGCTGATCGAGCAAGGGGTTCGTGTTGCGCTCGTCGCGCCAGCATTCAAACCTTCTGAACTCGAACTTGACCTGACAGATGATCAGCAGTCTCTATTTTTGCGTCGCAAAACGACCCGCGAAGATAACAGTAACCCAAATAAAATATTTCGCTACTGGAGCAAATTACTTAGAATATTGGATGGAGTCATTGCGGTAGTAAGACTTAGATCTAAGTTTAAAATATACTTATTTTCAATGCCTGACCCCATAATCTCACCAGTATTGTTTCTATTATTAAGATTAAGTGGCGCTCGTGTTCTGCTAGTTGTACATGATCCGTTCCCCCATGGATTAACGATAACAGAGAGAAGCAGCTGGCTTCTGCGTTTGAAATTAAAAATATTATACTTAACCCCAAGCGCTCTTATTATATTAACAGAAGGAGGAAAAAAAGTCGTCAATCAGCAATTTGGTGTTAATTTATCGAAGATATTTCCAATTCCTCACCCAGGATTTGGATCAATAGTTGAGAAACCTATTGAAGGGACCGGACGATTGCTCGTTTTCGGCTCGATCAGGCGCGACAAAAATATATTGGAGGTCATTCTTGCTGTTAAGCAGGCACGGCTTAGATGGCCCACGCTGCGTCTTCACATAGCTGGAAACCCTGGGGGTGGAAACGAAGCTTATTGGGCTACGTGTCTTGCAGCTATTCAAGATGATCCTGCTGGCTTTGTAATCGACGCTCGCTTTATCCAGGAATCGGAGATTCCAGGAATAATTGCTGAGAGCGATGCTTTTGTTCTTGCCTACCAAAATTTCGAGTCACAAAGCGGTGTTGCTGTACTGGCGGGATTAAGCGGGCGTCCTGTAATTGCGACCGGCATGAATGGTTTTCTGGAATTGCAACAACAGGGGCTAGTGATGTTTCAAATTCCGGGAAAAGGTACACCAGCGGATATAGTAGCCGCGATCGAAAAATTACAGATCGCATCTCTAGCTCAGCTGCGAGAGCAAACTTCTAACGGCCAGTTGCGTCTACAACATTCTCTTTCTGTAAAACGGGTTGCGTCACTCGTCCTAGATGCTGCCAAACGGTCCTAAAGCATGATCCCGAAAGTTGCTCGACTTTTTCGA
>PLUZ01000417.1:10041-10349 GCA_003162995.1 Methylocapsa sp.
GAATATTTGTAAGAGTTCTCGGTATGGATGGTTTCGCCGGGCTCAAACCGGAACCAGCGGCCCCGGACACTTGCCGCTTGATCTTTGACACTGACAATGTGCATTTCGATCCGGCCCTCGCGGGGATCGTAGATCGCTTCGTGGCGGAAGCCATCGAGATCGAATGAGCCTTCGAGCTCGCGGTTGATCCGCGCCAGAAGATTGAGGTTGAAGGCAGCGGTAACGCCCCCCTCATCATTATAGGCGCGCACGAGCGCGCGGGCATCTTTTTTTAAGTCCACGCCGACTATGAGCCGCCCCTCCGGCGA
>PLUZ01000317.1 GCA_003162995.1 Methylocapsa sp.
CCGGCAGGCGGTCGAACTCGTGGACATTAAAGAGCCGTTTGCGTTCAATATCGCTGCGCAGATGCACGGCGCCTGGGGCGCGCCCGATTGCACCCGCGAGCGCGGCGGCAGCTGAGCTTTTGCCGGTCCCGGACAGACCTCCGATGGCAACCAAATCCAGCCGCCGCAAAGCCAGAAGATCGCAAGCGGCCTCAAAATACTGGCAGGCTTCCCTTGCCTGACCGTCTCCACCGCCGGGCTGAAGAATGACCACCTTGGCGCGAATCGCAGCGCGCAAGGAGAGGAAAAGCGGGAGAAGCGAAAGGCCTTTGAGCTGCCTTTCAACGTCCTCGCAAACCCATAAATAGCGGTTGAACAGAAGATTTGCATGGCGGTGCAGCCCGCGTGTCCACAGATCCATCAGCAGAAACGCGAGATCGTAAAGCACGTCACATGTTGCGATAGAATCGTCGAATTCGATCGCATCGAACAAGACCGGCTCATCTTCGATCAAGACGATATTGCGCAAGTGAAGATCGCCATGACAGCGGCGGACTTGACCTTCTGTCTCGCGCTCCGACAGTAACGGTTCGCCGCGTGCGAACGCCTGCTCCATGGCGTGGCGAAGCCCCGCCACTGCCTTCGCGGCGAAGACTCCGGGCGCTGCTTCGAGGGAGACGAGGGTCTCCTCGATCAGGCGCCGGAGCGTCTCGCTCGCTTTCATTCCCGAGGCAACCGGCGCGCGCGCGTGCGACGCGGCGGCAACGCCAGCAAGTTTCGTAATGATTTCAAGAGTGAGTTCGTTTCGCCCGGCCAGACGATCCAGTGTGCGGTTTTCATCGAAACGCCGCATATGAACCGCCCATTCGATGATCGTTCCGCCGCCGCCGAACTTTAAAATAGAACCATCTTGCGAAATCGGAACAGCGCCGAGGTAGAGATCCGGAGCATTGCCTTTATTGACGGCAAGCTCGCGTTCGCAAGCCCATCGCCGCTTGTCGAGGGTCGAATAATCCATGAACGGAAAGCGCACCTCCCTTTTGACTTTGTAGACATCCCTGCCTGCAAGAAAAACCGCGGCGCCATGTGTATCGATGCGCGTGACCGGCTCGCGCAGCCCATGTGTCGCGGGATCCGCCAGGAAGGCGAAGACATCGCTTTGGTCGAAGGACGCGCGCTGTTCCAAAGTTGGCTCACTTCATAGAGCGCTTTCAGATCACATAAACTCTTGTAATCGAAAAGGAGCCGCTCGAAAGCAAAGATGTGAATATGACGGGAACATGGTATGATCGAATCATAAGTCAAACAATGGCATTTACCGAAGCCCGCGAAGTTCCGGTCTCTTGCCATTGTCATAAATGGGAGGAACGAAATGAAAATTTCCGCGCGCAATTTTCTCGAAGGCACGGTCAAGGACGTTCACAAGGGCGCAACCACCGCTCATGTCGAAATCGAACTTAAAGGCGGGGGCATTGTAACCTCTTCGATCACCAACGAAGCGGTCGCAGAGCTCGGCCTTAAACAGGGCACGCACGCCTACGCGGTTATCAAGTCCTCCGATGTGATGATCGCGGTTAAGTAAGCACGCGCCGGACCATGATCCCGAAAAATTGCAGAGTTTTCGGACAAGATCATGCGACAAAACAAAGAGAGTGAGACCGTGAGCGATTCAACCTGAAGCGATCATGGTCTAAGTGCAATTCGCGCCGGCCCTTTGCCGTTTGCTCTCCTGTTCAGACCTTTGCGTGTTCAAACCTTTGGCGGAGTGTAGCCGATCCGCAGCGATTCCTCTGCTTTGCTCTTGAGAACGCCTTGGATCTTGTCGGTGAGGGCGGCAAGAATCCAGGGAAGTTGCACTTCAATGCGCAAGGAATCGCTCATGACGCAGATTTTTCCCGTTACGGTTTGTCCAAGCGCCACGACACGCAAATCTGCCGTGTCGGCATCCCAATTGACCTCGCTGTACGCCAATTTATCGATATAATCGCGGCGCAAATGTTCCAACTGCTCGGCGATTCGTCTTTTCGCCTCTTCGACACCGAGGCGATGCGGCACGGTAATGACGATCGAATTCGACATGAGGTTCCTCCGATGCCTGCCATGTAAGCACTTTTGGCTCTCGCCGCCAGATCGCGCCGGGTTCGCCGCATCTAAAATGCGACAGTTTGAACCCCGCTTTTGCCCTCACAACAGTGTGTTGCTCTTGTTCTCGTATGGCGCCGGAATGGTCTTGTCTCTGGCCTGGGGCGGCTTGGCTCATCCCCCTGCAGAAAACCGCCACACGGCTCGAATAAGTACGGAAACATACCGCACAGCCTTCCTTGCGAGCCTTTGAAAACTAGGAAAACCCGGCAGGCCATAGCCTCGCTGAACAAAATCTTAGGCTGTGTCATAATCGCAACATCAACGAGCGGCCGACCCCTTTTCCCAGAGAGAATCATCGCCAATCGGGACCTCCCGCCCACTGCCGTAGCCGCCTTGGATTTCGATAAACATCGCCATTCGTGACTAAATCAAAAAGAAGAAAAGTAATAATTTACGAAAGCTATTTTACGTTTCGAGCCAGCAGAACAGCGGCAACGCTTCTGTGTTAAGGAACTCAAATTCGCAGGTGATGCACATGGCTCGTAAATTGGTCCTTTCCACAGCGGCCATTGCCGCGCTTTCGACAACTGCCTTTGCCGCCGACCTCCCGTCTCGCGCCGCGCCTCCTGTCTATATTCCGCCGCCAGCTTTCACTTGGGCGGGTGTTTATCTTGGCGCGACGGCTGGATTTGCCCAGGGCTACCACACTTTCGATGATCTAGCGGGCAGCCTTTTGGGCTACCCTGGCCTAGCAAACACCCAAAGCAGCGGTTTTGCGGGGGGTGGCACGCTTGGCATCAACCTCCAGGCGGGAAGCTTGGTTTACGGTCTCGAGACCGACATAAACTGGCTCAGCAACAAGACGACCTACGTTGATCCCAATGGCGCCATCAATAATTTCTACCCTTCCGCAACCAACCGTCTGAACTATCTTGGCACAGTCCGCGGCCGTCTAGGTCTCGCGGTTGATCGCACATTGATCTACTTCACGGCGGGCCTGGCCTATGGCAACGTAAACGATACCCTCCAATACAATTCCAACTTTTTTCCCACGTTCAATACGCCCTATTTCAACGTCAACACGACGCGCTTTGGCTGGGTTGTTGGCGCCGGCGTGGAATACGCCCTCACCCAGAACTGGACGATCAAGGGTGAAGCGTTATACGCGGATCTTGGGAACGCGAACACGAGCTGGGTATCTCCTCCTCCCGGTTCTGGCACCTTTCCTTCTTCTGCCATTTATCTCGGACGATTCAACACCTCCGCGGCCATTATCCGCGCCGGCGTGAACTACAAGTTTGATTGGTTTGCGCCGCCCCTCGCGGTTGTCGCCAAATATTAAGGGCGAGAGCCGTCAGTCGTGATTGCTGTTCAACGCAAACGGAAACCGGCTGCATGGCCGGTTTTCCGTTGTCGGGGGCGGTGTATCATCGGTGTGCGCCTCCCACACCCCTCAATCCAGCTCAACCACATGTCCATCGTGCAAAGTCAGCCGCCGGTCCATGCGGCTGGCCAACTCCATGTTATGGGTCGCGATCAAGGTTGCAAGTCCAGTCGCCCGGACGATCGAATCGAGCGCGTCGAACACATGGTCCGCCGTCTTCGGATCGAGGTTGCCGGTCGGCTCGTCGGCGAGCAAGAGGCGCGGACCATTGGCGACCGCGCGGGCGATCGCCACGCGTTGCTGCTCGCCGCCGGAGAGTTCTGTTGGCCTATGCTTTGCGCGCGCCGATAGCCCAAGGTAGTGGAGCAATTGCCCAGCCCGGTCGGCTGCCTCGCGCCGGGAAACTCCACCGATCATCTGCGGCAGCATGATATTTTCAAGCGCCGTAAATTCCGGCAGCAGATGATGGAACTGATAGACAAAGCCGATCTCGCATCGCCGCAAGGCGGTACGCGTGGCATCGTCCATGCCGACAGTCGCTTCGCCAGCGATAAAGACCTCTCCCGCATTGGGCTTTTCGAGAAGGCCCGCGATATGGAGAAGCGTTGATTTGCCGGCGCCGGATGGGGCAACCAGCGCGGCCGACTGTCCGGCCCACAAGCAAAGATCCACGCCCCGCAAAATTTCAAGGGGAGAGCCCGCCTCATCGTAGCGGCGTTCGACCTTATCGAGATGGAGCGCCGGAGCGGACATGGCTATTCGTAACGCAACGCTTCGACGGGATCGAGTTTCGCCGCGCGCCAAGAAGGATAGATCGTCGCCAGCACCGAAAGCGTGAGTGTCATCGCGGCAACAGCGAGGACATCGCGTGGTTCGAGCACGGAAGGAAGACGCGAGAGAAAATAGAGTTCGGCCGGAAACAGATTGGCGTTGAGAAGCCGGTTCAAGAGTTGGCGCAATGCCTCGACATTGCTCGCGACGAGAAGGCCGAGAAGGCAGCCGGCAAACGTTCCGGCAATGCCGATGGAGGCGCCGGTAATGAGAAAAATCCGCATGATCCCGCCTTGCGTCGCACCCATGGTCCGCAGGATCGCGACATCGCGGCCCTTGTCCTTGACGAGCATAATGAGCCCCGACACGATGTTGAGTGCCGCGACAAGCACGATGAGCGTCAGAATGATGAACATGACATTGCGCTCAACGTTCAGCGCATCGAAGAATGTCTTGTTGCGCTCGCGCCAGTCGGTCATGATCATTGGCCGCATCACCGCCGCGTCGATTTTGCTTCTGACAGAATCGAGTTCCTCCGGCACGCGAAGAAAAATTTCAATGACGCTCGCCTCGTTGTCTTTGTTGAAGAAGGCTTGCGCCTCGGGCAAGGCCATATAGACGAAGAGATTGTCGAACTCCGCCATGCCGATCTGAAAGATCGCGGTGACCGGGTAGACCTTACTGCGCGGCGTAACCCCAAAAGGCGTCTGCGCACCATTCGCGATCAGAATTTTGACCTTGTCGCCGATCCGCAGTCCAAGGTTCTCGGCGAGCCTTTGGCCGATCGCCACACCGCCCGCTGTGTCGAAGCCCTCAAGCGTGCCGAGCTTAACATTGTGGGCAATGCCGGGCAGGCGCTTGATATCCGCCTCCCTTATTCCCCGCACGAGGGCAAAGGCCATGTTGGAGGTGGAAGCTGCCGCCGGGCTCTCGATCATCGGCACAACCAATTCGACTCCTGGCACCGCCGCCACTTCCTTCACCACTTCGTCAAAATCGGTGAACTGCGTGTCGGTGGCCTGAAGAAAGACGTGGCCGTTGATGCCAACGATCTTGTCGAGCAATTCCTTGTGGAAGCCATTCATCACCGACATGACGACGATCAGTGTTGCGACACCGAGTGTAATTCCGAGAAAGGAGAAAAGCGCGATGACTGAAACAAAGCTCGTTTTGCGCCGCGCACGCAAATAGCGAAACGCGATCATCCATTCGAAGGGCGCGAATGGGCGAGTGCCCTTCAAAGTGTTCATCATGAACCCGCAAGCCGCGCGATCGCCGCCGCGGCATCGAGGTTTTCGCGCGCGCCGGTCGCCCTTGTCTTGAGTTCAACAGTGCCCGAGGCCAGCCCCTTCGGGCCGACAATGAGCTGATAAGGCAGTCCGATCAGATCGAGCTTGGCGAATTTGGCGCCGGGGCGCTCGTCGGTGTCGTCATAGAGCACTTCCACGCCTGCCTTTTCGAGCGCGCCATAGAGCGACTCGCAGGCGGCATCTGTGGCGCCGTCGCCAACTTTCAAATTGGCGATCCCCACCTTGAAAGGCGCGACAGGCTCGGGCCAGATGATCCCATTTTCATCATGGCCTGCCTCGATCANNAAGGCTTGCATCGGCTTTGAATATTTTTCGCCGAAATAAAACACCTGGCCAACCTCGATGCCGCGCGTGTGAATTCGCTTTTCTTCTGGTGTCTCGCGCTCGAACCTTGCTTGCTCATGGACATCCCCGGTCGCCGCATAAAACTTCGTCCATTGGCGGATGACCGGTGAGAGATCGCCATCATAATCGGTATTCTCAGGCGGAATGGGCAAATCCAAGACATCGGCGTGGCAAAATACGGCCGACTCACCGGTTTCCGCCAAAATGATGAATTCATGGCTCAAGTCGCCGCCGATCGGCCCGGTCTCCGCGCGCATCGGAATCGCCTTCAATCCCATGCGGGAAAAAATCCGCAAATAGGCGACGAACATTTTATTGTAGGACAGCTGCGCGGCTGCCTCGTCGACATCGAAGGAGTACGCATCCTTCATCAAGAATTCGCGGCCGCGCATGACGCCGAAGCGCGGCCTTTGCTCATCGCGGAATTTCCATTGGATGTGGTAGAGGATTTTGGGCAAATCCCGGTAGCTTCGCACATAGGCACGAAAGATCTCGGTGATCATGTCCTCGTTGGTGGGGCCATAAAGCAGTTCGCGTTCGTGGCGGTCCTTGATTCGCAACATTTCCGGACCATAGGCCTCGTAGCGGCCAGTTTCCCGCCACAAATCCGCAAGCTGAAGAGTCGGCATCAACATTTCGATCGCACCCGCACGGTCCATTTCCTCGCGCACGATCTGCGCCACCTTTTGCAAAACGCGAAGCCCGAGCGGCAGCCAGGCATAGATTCCGGCAGCCTCCTGGCGGATCATGCCGGCGCGCAGCATTAAGCGGTGCGAGAGGATCTCAGCCTCTTTCGGCGTCTCGCGGAGAATTGGCAGAAAATAACGGGACAGGCGCATTCTGGGACAAGCACGATGGGAAGGAGGGAGGGCAGCGGAACTTCGCTTTAGTCCCGGGTTTAATCTCGTGCACCAGGAAAGGCAAAGGCGCGCTCAGAGCCTTATGCCAAACTGCGGTGTTGCGCCAGTGCCGTCCTTAAGACTGTTCCGGGAAAGTTGCAAAATTTTTTGGACGAGATCATGCGGTAAAACAAAGCGATAGAGACAACAAGCGATTCCTCTTGAAGCGATCATAGTCTAGCACGCGGGGGGCCAGGAAGATTCCACCCGGTGTCAGCAGACATTGCGGCTTGAGACAGCCGCACATGTGATTCCAATCACTTAACCTTCTGCGGGGACAGAATTGCAGACATTTAAAGTGAGAGTTTGGTTCGCTTCGGACTTTTAATGTGAGGGTCCCAATCTCAGTTTAATTCGGGGCCGGAATGGGCGACGTAAAATCCTCAGACATCAACAGGCCCAGGGTTGCCGCCGCCATGATGCCGTCCGATAGCTCACCGAACGGCACCCGAAGTTGCTGTCAAGATTCGGATCTGGAAGAAGTCGCGTGGAACTCGGAGTTAGCCGCGCGGTGCTAGCGCGAGATCGGCCAGTCTTGGCCGATCTCGGGATAAGCAGAAGCTATTCATGACTGAGCTACCTGCATCCATTATACTTAGCTTGTTCTAAAATTTAGCGGCCTTAATCTTTACGCGACCTTTAAATGCGCCGCATCTGTCACGAATTGTTTGCGCTCAAGCTTGCGAGACCCGCAGCTTCCGGCGCTGCGCAAAATTGCCCGCCGTTCCTGGAACAGGGCTGACAAGATCATTCGCCTTGCCGAGCACTTCGCGCAGATGCGTGCCGGCGCGCGCGCAAATATCCGTCATAATGTCGGGGCGGGCTTCGCCATGGGTCTTGTAATGGCGTCTGATGACGGCCACCGCTCCGAGAGCCTTGCAGTCCAAGTCATCGACCACGCCTTCAAAATTTTGTCGCACGCCGCGGTTCAACGAGGCGTAAACATCAGCCGCGGAGACGCGTCCTGGCATGGCCGAGGCGTTGAAATAATCCTGATAGGTCGTTGGATGCCAGTTCAATAGATCCCCAATCAATTCGGGCGTGTCCGGCAATTGTTCGATCAGCTTCACCATTTCCGTGAACTGATTAAGATAGGCGCCAGTGAAGCCGGAGTCTGAATCGGCCGAAGCGGCTGGCGGCGGTGCTGTCAGGCAGGCTTCTTGCGTCATTGCTGTTGGCGTCTTCTTTGCGGTTGGCGTCATTTTGCTGGGCCTCGTTGCGGTCACCCCAAATTAGCCCCGTATCCGATAATAATTGGTTGCCGGCGATATTAGGTTGCGACCGGCACCTCAAAACGCCACCACCCGCGCGCATGAACGTGCTTGCCCTTCACACGGCATCCCGCGACCGAGAAGCAATCGCCCAAAATCAGAGAGTTGAGGCAAGTCTGAATTGAACAAGGCGAGCAAGTTCTTCAAAATATGTTTTAGAGCTCGCATTCTCGCGCAAGTTCAATCCCGCGCGGCATCATAAGCTTGCGTGATAGGCTTGCGATGCCATGTGGAGTTCCTGAGGATGGCCACAGCCAAGCCTGT
>PLUZ01000153.1:0-7669 GCA_003162995.1 Methylocapsa sp.
CGGCGAGCGCCGCGAGATTGGCCATCGAACCCCTGTTCGTCATGGGCAATCGCCGGCCCAACCTGAGCTGCTTGTCTGTTCCGTGCATGCGTTAAGCCGCATCATTTTAATTCTCGCAAGTTCATACCCGCCGGCCCCGATGGAAAGCGCCAGGGTCCCAGCCACCAGGTCCAGACCAGCCTTTGTTGCAAACAAATCGAATGATTGCTTGAGCGGGTCATTAATCTTTTTCCAGCATCGTCTCCGTAATCTTTCAAGTGCTGCGAAAATTGAGCGGGTCTTTCAAAGCGGGTCTTGCATAGAATGACGAATGTGACCGCAGACAGGATCGCACTCGAATACGCTGGCGGCCCGGCGGCCGCCATGCCGCGAGGACAGCTGGCCGCCGAGGTGCGCGAAGCGCGTGAAAAGCTGACAGCGTCCGCTCCGTCTCACTATGGCTTCGACCTTGAACTGCTCCGTCTTTTCGCGAAAGGACGCCGCTCTTCAGGCCCGGCGATGGCCGGGCTCGGCGCGCTGGGCGCCGCTGTCGCCACGACATGGATCGCCGTCGATACAGTCTTGCTTTGGCTCGCCCTCGATCTCGGGGCGCTCCTCTTGGCCTCCCATTTTGCCGGCAAGGTGCTAGCTGCGGAAGACTCGACGCTCAACGCCCGCCGCTGGCAGCGGAAATTCATCTTCACCGAGGCGCTCCAGGGGGTTGCTTGGGCGGTGATGGTCTGGTTCATCGGCCAGTCCGGGGACTCCGACGCACGCAGCTTCGTTCTTGTTTTGTTTTTACTCGTCGCGGCAATGAACGCGACGATCTCCGCCTCGATTCCATTCACCTTGACCTGTGCCTTGGCGCCGATGACCCTGGCAATTCTTGGTTTCCTGTGCTCCGCAAGCCCTTCCAATGGAACCTATGCCTTGATCGCGCTGGTGTGCGGCACGCAGCTTTATTTCATGTTGCTTGCGATGAGGCTGCATGCGGCCTCGCTCGCAACGCTTTCGTTTCAAGCCGAGAAAGATGAACTCATCGCCGAGCTCGAACAAGCCAAGGCAAACAGCGATCTAGCCCGCCACCGCGCCGAGGCCGCAAATCTCGCCAAATCCCGCTTCCTTGCCACGATGAGCCATGAGTTGCGCACGCCGCTCAATGCCATTCTCGGCTTTTCCGAAGTCATGAAAGGCGAATTGTTCGGATCGCACATGATTGCGTCCTACAAGGATTATTCCAATGATATCCATGCGAGCGGCCAGCATCTCTTGATGCTGATCAATGAAATCCTCGATCTTTCCAGGATCGAGGCCGGACGTTTCGACCTCAAGGAAGAAGCGGTCGCACTCGCTCACATTGTCGAGGAATGCCGGCGTCTTCTGGGGTTGCGGGCGAAAAAGCGGAATCTCACCATCGAAAAGGCGGTCGAGCAGGATTTACCGCCGATCATGGCCGATGCGCGCGCACTTCGCCAAGTCATGTTGAATCTTCTGTCGAACGCGATCAAATTTACCCCGAAAGGCGGATTGATAAAGATCAGGATCGGCTGGACCTCAAAGGGCGGTCAATATGTGGCGGTGCGTGACAGCGGTCCGGGAATTCCGGAAGATGAGATCCCAACCGTCATGTCCTCATTCGGCCGCGGAACACTCGCGCAAAAAAACGCCGAGGAAGGCGCGGGCCTTGGTCTGCCGATCGTAAAAGGCCTGGTCGAGCTTCACGGCGGAACCTTCACATTGAAATCCAAACCCCGGGAAGGGACGGAAGTCATCGTGATTTTCCCGCCCGAACGGGTGCTGGACGCTTTGCCCGCGACGGCGGAGGAAAATGGGACGGGAAGGCACGGACGCTGGTTCCAGCGGGAAAGCAGTCCGGCGGCATGAACCTCCGGCCGCGTGACCTCTGAAATCCGCCTGCCGCTGCATCCGCGCGAAAAACGCTCGGCCTTTTTCAAGCAAACGAGCGATTGCCACAAATCGCCTTGCCGGGGTAATCATCGACTTTCCCGGCTCTCGGCCGCGTTGCGGCAATCTCAACCGGGAACGCAACCCGAAAGTTGTGCCAGCGGCGCCCGGCGCCTTTCCAGCCATCCATAGAGGAAAAGCCGAAGTGCTGTTGCGATCAAAACCCTTGCGCCACCATCTGCAAATCTGGACCCTTGCGGCTGCTATCTTGGGGTCCGTTGCCATTTCACTGGCGGGGGCCGAAGAACCGCCGGCACCAGCTGCACCGTCAAAAACCGATAGCGGCGCGGAGCAAAATACGGCGCAACAAGGCCACGCCGCAGAACATGCGCAAGCCCCAGCGGCTCAAAACCCTTTGCCCGCCCCCGCGACAACTTCCCATACGATCGAGCTTCCGGGACGCAAGCTGCGCTTCAAGGCGATTGCCTCCGCGATCCGCTTGAGCAACGCGGAAAGCCTCGCGCCCATGGCGGATATCGCAACAGTGGCCCTCCTTCTCGAAGGCGCGGATCCCGCCAAGCGCCCGGTCACTTTCGCGATCAATGGCGGCCCCGGCGCTGCCTCCGCCTGGCTCGATCTCGGCAGCCTCGGACCATGGCGGCTGCCTTTTGATCGCACATCGCTGGCGCCATCGGCGCCTCCGGTCACGGTCGACAACGCCGACACCTGGCTCGATTTCACCGATCTCGTTTTCATCGATCCGCCGGGCACCGGCTACAGCCGCATCTTGGCGAAGGGCGATGAGGCACGCCGCCATTTTTATTCGGTCAAGGGCGATATAGAGGCCCTTGCCGTCACGATCCGGAAATGGCTCACGGCCAACAAAAGGCTCGTCAGCCCGAAATTCATCGTTGGCGAGAGCTATGGCGGCTTTCGCGCGCCAAAACTCGCACGAAGACTGCAGGACGAGGAAGGGATAGGGGTCGAAGGCCTTGTGTTGATATCCCCGGTCCTCGATTTTGGCTGGTTTGAAGGCACCAACAATCCGCTGACCTTCGTGACGCGGCTGCCATCGCAGGCCGCAGCCGCGAAGGGGCTTGCGGGACAAGATGGGCGCGCGGCACTTGGCGAGGTGGAAGCCTATGCGGCAGGCCCTTATCTCACGGATTTGCTGCGCGGCGAACGCGATCCCCAGGCGCTCTCCCGCATCACTGAAAAAGTCGCGGGTTACACCGGCCTCGATCCGGCGCTGGTCCACAAGCTTGGCGGGCGGGTCGACATGGCGACATTCGCGCGCGAAAGGGAGCGCGCGGGCGCAAAGATCACAAGCTTTTACGACGCGCGCGTCAGCGGTTTCGATCCTTTCCCGCATGGCGCGTCGAGCGATTATTCCGATCCCATTTTGGATGCGATCAAGACCCCGCTTGCGAGCGCGATGGCCGATCTCACCGGCAACCGTCTCGGCTGGCCGGTCGATGCGCGCTATGAAATCCTCAACGAAGACGTCAACCATGCCTGGGACTGGGGCAATAATGGACGCGGCCAGGCAGAGGCGCTTTCCGATCTAAAACGCGCGATGGCTCTCGATCCGTCCTTGCGCGTGCTCGTCGCGCATGGGGTGACCGATCAGGTGACGCCTTATTTTGCCTCAAAGCTTCTGATCGACCAAGTCCCCCCGATGGGCAATCCCGACCGCCTGCGCCTCAAGGTCTATGGCGGCGGCCACATGCTCTATCTGGACGAGAAATCCCGCGCCGAGCTGCGGGAAGACGCGCGGAAATTGATCGTGGGAAAATGAGGCGGGCGGCTCGGGCTCGCGGCGATCCGAAATCCCTATTCCTCCATTTTGCCCGCCACCTTGGCGTCCTCAAAGGTCGCCATGCCGGTGTGGCAGGCCATCGCCGCCTTGATCACTCCGAAGGCCAAAGCGGCGCCGGAACCTTCGCCAAGCCGCAATCCGAGATCGAGCAAGGGGGCCTTGCCAAGCCGCCGCAGCACCTCTTTATGAGCGCCCTCCGCCGAGACATGGCCCGCGATGCAATGGTCGAGTGCGGTTTTATCCAGCGCGTGGAGAATGGCGGCGGCGGCGCAGACCACATAGCCATCGAGAACCACCGGAATGCGTTCCATGCGCGCCGCTAGGATCGCGCCAGCGATCGCCGCGATCTCGCGGCCGCCAAGCCGGCGCATTACCTCAAGCGGATCGGAAAGATTTCCTTTGTGGTAAGCGACAGCCGCTTCGACCGCCGCAATTTTCCGCGCCAAACCAAGATCATCGACCCCCGTACCCCGGCCGGCCCAATCGGCCGCCGAGCCGCCGTACAGCGCATGGTAGATGGCAGCCGCGATGGTCGTATTGCCGATGCCCATTTCGCCGAGGCACAAGAGGTCGACCTCGCCTGCGATGGCCTCCATTCCAAAAGCGAAGGTCGCGGCGGCCTCCTTTTCCTCCAGGGCCGCGGCCTTGGTGATGTCCTTTGCCGGAACATCAAGGGCCAGATCGAAAACCTTCAAGCCTAATCCATAGGCTGCGCATATCTGGTTGATCGCGGCGCCACCAGCGGTGAAATTGTCCAGCATGGCGCGCGTGACCGAGGCTGGATAGGCCGACACGCCATTGTCCACGACCCCATGATTCCCTGCGAAAACGGCAACGAGAGGCCGGTCGATCGTCGGCTCAGGCTTCGCCTGCCAAGCGGCCAGGAACCCGGCTATGTCCTCGAGCCGCCCAAGCGACCCCTGCGGCTTGGTCAGCACCGCCTGGCGGGCGCGGACAGCCTGGCGGGACGCCTCCGATTCCCCAGGCATGAGCGCGATTAGCGCGCGGATCGAGTCGAACGGTGGTTTCTGGACGGGCATAGCGACCTGAACAGGGGAGAAAACACTCTCTTAGTCCAGCACACCCGCGGCCGATACCAAAAACCGGCTGCGGCAACACGCCTTGCTTTTGCTGCGCACGCGATATTGCAATGCAGCATATAAAATCCTATGTAACCTTTGTTCGCCAGCTGGGGAGGAAAAGTTAAAGTTATCAATACGGAATGGAGACCTGCACTATGAAAAGCCAAATTTCCTTCATCGCCATTGGGCTTGTTACTGCGACAACGGCTCTCGGTTTTGCCACGGCCGGCCACCTGCCCGCCGCCAATCCAAAGGTGATTGTACCGGTCCGCGTGGCGGATTCGGCTAGCACGGGCGCCCCGCGCCGCGTCTATTGCTACAGCGGCATCAAAGGCGAGCCTGGTAACCTCTACCGGGGCTGGGTCTGTGAGCCCGAGCACGCACCGTCATTGACGAACTGAAATCGCGGCAGCTGCTGAGCATGGATGCAAAATGCTGCAGAGGATTTGCAGCAATCCTAAGCCGATGTGCACACGCGTGATCGAATCGCTCCCGCAGCGAACGGAGCATTGCTCGACAAACCCACATGATCAAGGATGAGAAGCGATGTGCCCCAGCGCGTCGCTTCTCACAGATTTTTGGCTATGTCTTTGACTTTGCACACAGCTGCCAATCCAGGGCGGTTCTCTTAACCCCCACAGCAGCCACCGGAACGAGCCTGCGGCATGAAGCCCCGGTTTTTGCTGCAATTGCGATATTGCAACGCAACATTCATCTTTCTAAGTTAGATTCAGTCCATAACACTGGAAGATACCAGGGAGGAAAATCTAATCTTATCAATATGGAATGGAGACCGGAACCATGAAAGTCCAGCTTTCTCTCACGGCACTTTGGCTTGCTCCCGCGCTTGCGGCCCTTGCCTTTGCCACCGTCGGTCACCCGCCATCCTTCGTGGTCCATCATTTCAACCTAGCCAGTATTGCCGAGGCAAGCGCTTCTCCAAAAAACCATAGCACCTGTGCCAACGGAATCTCAGGTCAATATAGCAAAGTCCATGGCGGCTTCGTTTGTTCAACCGAACTTACACCAGCCCCGAAATTATGAAATCCTTGTCCTAAATTTGCGCTTTCAAACCTTAGATGCATTTTGCGGCGACACCGCAGCTCTCGACAAAACCCGCGTGATAAGGATGGCAAGATCTCTCGTTTCTGCTGCATATGCGATATTGCAACGCAACATGATTTCTGTTAATAAGTATCATTCGTAGCCAGGGGGGAAATTCACGTTATCAAGACGAGGAGATCAAGATGACGAAATGCCAGCTTTCCTTCACCACCATGGGGCTTGTACTTGCCATCACCGCCCTCGCACTTGCCACGGTCGGTCACCCGCCATCCTTCGTGGTCCATCATTTCAACCTAGCCAGTATCGCCGAGGCGAGCGCTTATCCAAAAAATCATAGCACCTGCGGCAACGGAATCTCAGGTCAATATAGCAAAGTCCATGGCGGCTTCGTTTGTTCAACCGAACTTACACCCGCCCCGGAATTATGAAATCCTTGTCCTAAATCTGCGCTTTCAAACCTTAGATGCATTTTGCGGCGGCACCACAGGCCTCGACAAAACCCGCGTGATCAAGGATGAGAAGCGATGCGCCCCGGCTCGTCGCTTCTCACCGAATTTTGGCTTTGCCTCGGATTTTACTCGCGGCTGCCAATCCCCCGGGCGATGCACGAGGCAACGCCCCATTCGTTCGCTCATTTTTCGCGCGCGGTGCGAGTCCTGCCGCTTGTTGGCGCGGTTCTTGGAGCTTTCGCCGCGCTCGCCATGGGAGCGGCCCTTGGGCTCGGGTTGCCTCCCTCTCTCGCTGCGCCGCTCTCGCTAGGCTGTTTGATTTTGCTCAGCGGGGCCCTTCACGAAGATGGCCTTGCCGATTGCGCCGACGGTTTTTTTGGCGGCGCGACGCGCGAACGCAGGCTCGAAATCATGCGGGACAGCAGAATTGGCACGTTCGGGGCCGTGGCGCTCGCGCTGAGCCTTTATGTGCGAGCCGCAAGCCTTGCTCTGATCGCCGGCGAAAGCCTGGGTCTCGCTGCCGCTGTGCTGATTGGGGCAGCGGCTTTATCGCGCACCGCGGCCCTTATCCCCTTGGCGGTGCTTCCGCCGGCGCGGGAAAACGGCGCCGGTTTTGCCGCCGGAAAGCCGGACCGAGCGGCGCTCGCCGCCGCTGCTTGCCTCGGCGTTATTTTTGCGCTGGCACCGGTCCTGGCAGGAACTGGCCCGGTCCGCGCACTCACGGCCATTGCTGTGGCAACAGGCGCGGCCTATGCCATCGTGCCACTCGCCAGAAAACTCATCGGCGGACAGACCGGGGATGTCGCGGGCGCCGCGCAGCAACTCAGCGAAATCGCGTTTTATCTCGCTTTCGCGGCGCGCGTTTAAGGAGAGCTTCGCGCGCCAGCAACAGTGAGATGATTTTATTAGGGCAATTATCCCGGACTTCGCAGAGGTACAACGTGTTTCAATACCAATTTCCGCTCTATACGGGGAAGATAAGAAACGCCGCCTCGGCGTCGATAGCCTCACGCCGTGCAGGATGAGGTATAAGACGTTTTCGCGATAGAGGAAAAATGCCCGACGCGATGCCGGGCATGTCCGATGGCGTGACGCCGAATTTTACTCTTGCGCAGAATTCATCGCAGCCTGCCGAGGAGCCAAAGGATCAGCAAGATGATGAGAACAGTTCCGAGCACGCCGCCGAGGCCCGCCCCGCCATAGGCGTAATAGCCGCCTCCGCCGCCGAATAATAACAATAATATAATGATGATAAGGAGCGTGCTCATCTTTTTCTCCTTCTGGATTGCCTCCTGGCAGGTTGCGCCGATACGCCGATCGTCAAGTCTATTCTAAACCGAAATCCGCTGGACGATGGCCGTGGCGAGGCT
>PLUZ01000153.1:7699-11386 GCA_003162995.1 Methylocapsa sp.
ATGGAGCATCGCGATGTGCAAGCGTCTTTGAAGCTATTCTCTTGCAACTATGGATCAAAGAGATTCTGGGTCAATCGTCTAAACACCGGCGAGATATTGTGTTGGATCGACCGGCGTCGTGCCCTTGCGCAATTCGAAATGAAGTTGCGGCGTCGCGACATTCCCGCTTTGCCCGGATTTGGCGATCGTTTGGCCGCGCTTGACGGTCTCGCCACGCTTGACTTCAATATCCCCCGTATTCGCATAGGCGGAAACAAAGCCATTGGGATGCCGGATCAAGATCAGATTGCCATAGCCCTTCAACTCGTTCCCGGCATAGGCGACGACGCCGCTTTCGGCCGCTTTCACGGAGGTTCCTTCCGGAACGGCAATATTTATCCCGTCGTTGCCGCCCGATTTAAATGCTTGGATGATGCGCCCGCGCGCGGGCCAGCGAAATTCCGGATTGGCAGTTTCGGAGGCCGGAGCGCCCGTTTTTGTCTGCTCGGGCGCCGCCGCCGGTGCCGGATCGTGCGGCCCTTTCGCGTCGCGTGCTGGCTCAAGTTTCGCGGTCCGCACCGTTTCTGGTTTTGCGGTTACGGCAGCTGAGCCAGGTACGCTTGTCGCCGCGGCCTTTTTTTGTGCCGTAACGTTCGTTGTTGAATTTTGCGCGAGCTTTTGGGCTGGCTTTGCGGCCTTCTCTGCGGCGGCGGTCTTGGCTGCGAGCGCGCGGGCTTTGGCGGATTTCAGGTCTTCCGCCTGGCTGGTCAAAGTGCGAGGCGGCGCACCCGCGGTCTTGCCCGTTGCTGCTGTTTTAGTCTTACTATCCCCCGACGTCACCACCCCGCTCGAGGCAGCCAAGGCGGCATTATACACCGGGATAACAATATGGCTTCCCGGCTGAATTTGCGATGCCGAGGAAAGACCGTTGGACCGGACCAGCGCGTCGATAGGAATTCCATAACGGTTGGCGAGCACCACGGCCGTCTCGCCTTGCGCAACGACAATCGGCGACCCGCCTTGCGCGGACCAGCCGGCGACGCTTTGCCCGCGTGGCTGCGAGACGGCGGCGGCCCGAGGGCTCGGCTGCGACGAAGGATAGGCGCTAGCGGATGGCGCACTGAGCGGGCGCGATTGTACCGGAGAAACCGGCATCGCAGATGCGCCGCCCGGCGCCTGTGCCGGCTCCGCGACATTCGCCGAACTCTGGAAAGGATTGGACAAGGGATCGCTCAAGCGCTCGGAATTTGCGCAACCAGCGAGCAAGCTGGCGGCAGCGCCGGTCAGGGCGAGACGAAACGCGAAACGCGCGCGAGAAACACAAATAAAATCAGTCATGACGCAACCCACCGACGCAGTGTCTTTGGAGGCATTAAGTGCCGACTAAGTTAAGGGACGGTTTAAGATGAACGAATATTCACGGAAAACCCGACAAAATTACGTTTTTTTGTAAAGACACCCGAGTCCGTCAAAGCGCCCGCGCCTCGCCCGGCAAAAGCGCTTGCAGCCGGGATGCGCAAACCGGCGTCTCTTCGATGCTGCCAGCCTCGTCGCGCGTGATCCGCATGATCTGTTGGCGCGTGGCGCTTTTGGGGTCCGGCCGCGCCGCCACAAGCAGGCCTCCAACGGCAAGTGCCGCGAGGAGATTTTCCGGGATCTCGGTGAGCAGGCCCTGGACGATGATCCGGTCGAAAGGGCCAATCCCCGGCAAGATCGCCAGGCCATCGCCAAAGGCGACCGCGGCATTGCCGATCGCGAGCCGGGCAAGCCTTGTCTCGGCCTCGATCGCGAGGCTCTGAAACCGCTCGATCGAAAGCACTTCGCGCGCAAGCCTCGCAAGGAGCGCCGTCGCATAGCCAGATCCGGTTCCGATTTCGAGCACGCGGTGATCGCGGGCCGGTGCTAAGGCCTCGATCATCCGGGCGGCGAGCCAGGGTTCCGGAAGCGTCTGGCCGCAGCGCAGAGGCAGCGAGATCGGCCGGCGCGCGAGATCTGCGAAACGGTGCGGTACGAAAATCTCGCGCGGCACGTTTTCGAGCGCCCGCAAAAGATTGAGATCTTGGATGCCGCGTGCCCGCAGATCCATGAGAAACGCCGCCTTGTTTTGCGCGTCCGGCGATTCCTCCGTTGCAGGCGGCAACGGCTCTTCGAAGGCAATCAATTTGATCAACGTAAGACCCGCGCGAAGCGGGTGAGCGCTTGTTCGTCGGTCATGTCAAGTTTGAGTGGCGTCACCGAAATGATGTTTTGCGCCAAGGCCGCGAGGTCGGTGCCATGCACGGGGGTCGAATTTTCGCGGGCAACAGTAATCCAGTAATAGGCTTTGCCGCGCCCATCCGCGCGCTCCTCGACGGTGACTGTTTGCACGTCGCGCCGGCCTTGCGAGGTGACCGCGACCCCCTGCACCTCCACCGCCCGGCAAGCCGGGAAATTCACATTGATGATGAGGCCTTGCGGGATGCCCTCGGCAATGATTTTGCGGATCAGATCGGGCGCATGGGTTTCGGCGCAGTCCCAAAAAGCTTCGTCGTGCCCGACCGGGCCATAGGCCTGGGAGAGCGCAATCGAAGGCAGGCCGAGGTTCGCCCCCTCCAGCGCGCCCGCGACCGTGCCGGAATAGGTCAGGTCTTCGGCGACATTCTGGCCGTTATTGACGCCGGACAGAACGAGATCTGGCTTGACGCCGTCAAGCAGCCTCCGCACGCCCATGATGACGCAATCCGTCGGCGTGCCTTTCACCGCGAAATGACGGCCGGAGATCTTGCGCAGGCGCAGCGGATCGTTGATCGTCAGGGAATGAGAAACTCCCGATTGATCCGATTCCGGAGCGACGATAAAAATATCATCCGAAAGAGTCTTGGCGATGCGCTCGAGAACGGCAAGGCCGGGGGCGTGGATACCATCGTCATTGGTGATCAGAATGCGCATCGGCGCGGCCTCACGCTTTCCCGATTGATTCGATGCCGCCCATATAGCAGCGCAATGCCTCCGGCACGGTGACGGAACCGTCTTGGTTTTGATAATTTTCCAAAACAGCCACCAGTGCGCGGCCGACAGCGACACCGGACCCATTGAGCGTGTGGACAAAGCGGGGCTTGCCATCTCCTGGTCGGTAGCGCGCGTTCATTCTACGCGCCTGAAAATCGCCGCAGACGGACACGGAGGAGATTTCGCGATAGCGGTTTTGCCCCGGCAGCCAGACCTCGATGTCATAGGTTTTTTGCGAGGCAAAGCCCATGTCGCCGGTGCAGAGGGTAACGACGCGATACGGAAGTTTTAAACGCTTCAAGACTTCCTCGGCGCAGGACAGCATGCGGTCGTGCTCGGCAAGCGAAGCGTCGGGCGTAGTAATGGAGACGAGTTCGACCTTGGTGAATTGATGCTGGCGGATCATGCCGCGCGTGTCCTTGCCCGCTGNNTCTTTTTCATCGAGGATTTTTTCCCGCACGAGATTCGTCAGGGGGACTTCGGCGGTTGGGATGAGCCAAAACCTGTCGGAGTCGCGCAGCCACCCTTCAAACTCGAAATCGAGCCTACGAGCTTTTTCTATGCCTTGCTCTTCGGCAGTTTTTAGGGCTAGCGCCCAAACTTCTTTCAACCCTTCTTTGTCTCTCGCGACATCAACAGGTCCAGCATAGGTCGCAAACTGATCCTCCAGAAACTTCGGCAATTGCGCCGTGCCAAACATGGCCTCGTCGCGCACGAGGA
>PLUZ01000466.1 GCA_003162995.1 Methylocapsa sp.
CTTCCCGGACGGACACTAAGGGTTAGCCGCACAGCTGCCACAGAACACAGCAAGGAAAAAGACGATGCGGAAGAAATTTGGAATAGCCGTGGTTGTGGCTCTGCTAGCCGCGCCAGTCGTGGTTCACGCGCAAGGCATTATCGGAGGCATGCAGCGCGGCGCGGCGGAGGGGAATTACGCCGCCGGTCCAGTTGGCGGTGTTGTCGGTGGCGCGGTGGGTGGTGTGAATGGCGCGCTCGGCGTCAATCCGGGGCCACGCTATGAGTCTCGTTCAGCTTATTACCATCGCAGGTACCATCGCCATTATTACCACCACCACTACTGACCCGTCCGGTAAGAAACGGCGCGCGGCGCTCTTCCACCAGCTGCGACAAGCTTCTGGTCATCGGCCACTCATTCCTGCGAAAACCACGCACAGGTCTCATTACACCATCACTATGTTCAGATTTGATTTCCGAGAGGGACAGCGCCTCGAACTCGGCTCGAACCGGCTGCTGTTCATCGTTGACACTTCGCGCACGGCTGCAACGGCGACAACGATGCCGCTGACGCGATCGGTGATGACTTCCGCGACCGATTTGTGCTGAAGTAAAGACAGCTCTCTAACTAGCGGAGCGTGCGACCACTTATGCGGACAAATAATGATCAAGACGATTATTGTTCAAAATGACCATCGGCACGGTTTGCATACGTCAACAGCATTCGTGATAAATTTTCATCAAAAAACTTTCCAACGGAAATCATTTTCACCGCAACCCGAACGCAGATCGTCGCGTTGATTAGATACAGTGTGGGACTACGCGCTGCCACCAATTCGTCAGGAGACCAATCATGAGCAGCACTACCGATAAGATCAAAGGGGTGGCCAACGAGGCCGCCGGCGTGATCAAGCAGGGCGCGGGAAAGGCGGTAGGCAACCCTAACCTTGAGGTTAAGGGCGCCTTGCAGAAGGGCATGGGCAAAACGCAGGAGGCCGTCGGCAAGGCCAAGGATGCCGTCAAGAAAGTCATCGACAAGGCCTGAGCTGGGCTTAGCTTGGTCTGAGCATGAAAAAGCGACCTGGTCGGCCGCTTTTTAGTGGCCGGGACGTATACTGTCCCAGTATAAACTTGCTAAGGGATCGCCTGATCTGGAAGTGGCGTCGTGTTCGGAGTTTTTTGAGCATCGAGCTGCGTAGAACTTGGCTCGTCCAGCTGCGGAGGGCATAGCTTGTCTTCTTAAAGGGAGTTCGATCGTCAGCTGGGGATCGTCATGGGCGAGAAGATCATTTTATTCTTATTCGTCGCTGCGGCCGGAATAATCCTGGCAGCGGGCGCACCGGCCCTGGCGCAGGGGCAGGTCTTCCCACCAGCGGGTCAAGGAACGGTCCTGCCACCGCCGGGTCAAGCACCGGTCTCCCCACCAGTGGGTCACACCCCTATTGTCCCGTCACCTGGTCAAGTGCCGCCCCCGCAACCAAGTGACCCAATGCACGCCCCACCGTAGCCAATCTGTAGAAAGTTTTTGGGAGGCACACGGCGTCGCTTGCCGTGTCGTTGGTGCATCGCCGTCGCTGTTCGGTGTAGTCGGTGGAAACCCATCCTGCTCTCGCGCGCGTACGCTTTTTTATTGGTAAACGGGGTCACCGCACGATTTGCTCAAAATCGTATGCTAAGCAAAACCACGTGGAATGTCATATGTTTTCACAAGCGGACATTTGGGCATGATTTTTCGTACATACACGGTTTCCGGGAGTTTCCCCTTGCATAAACGTCTTTCATAATTCTCCTCAAAGGCAATCGTCATTCGGGTAGCCTGTTAGCGTACGATTTTGAGCAAATCGTGCGCCGAGGCCCTATAGGCACGCGATGGGAGTCTGATCTTGAAATACCGACAGCTCGGCGCCAGCGAATTGCAGGTCCCGGTCATTTCGCTCGGCTCCTGGCTGACCTATTCGGGCGGCGTTGAAAAGCATCAGTCGCTCGCTTGCGTCCACGCTTGCGGGAATTCCGCGCCACTCCTATAGCCTGGCGACGAAAGTCCTTTTCCGATGAGCGACACCGACAGAGGGCTATCCCGCGCCCAGAATGTCAAGCAGCTCAACGCTTCTCTGAAGCGGCTTAGAACGGACTACGTCGATCTCTATCAATGCCACCGCTTCGACGAGGAAACTCCCCTCGAGGAAACGATGGAGGCTTTGACCAAAGCCGTCCGTCAAGGCAAGACGCGCTATGTGGGCTTCAGCGAATGGCCGCTCGACAGGATCGAGGCGGCAGCAAAAATGCCTGGCGTCGTGCGTTTCGTGTCGAGTCAGCCGCAATATTCGCTGCTCCGGCCCACCCCACAAAAAAAGATTTTCACGCGCTGCGCCGAACTCGGTATCGGCCAGATCGATGGAAGAGGGAACACTTAGGCAGGACTGACGTTTCTCCAAATGATATCAATCCCCGTTGGATGTGAGTCGGAGAGAGGCATGATCGACATCAGTAAATCGAAACCCAATCAAAAAGCCGCAAAAACGAAAGAAGAAGCGCGTAGAGAGCAGGAGGAAATGCTCAACAGTGAACTTGAGGATTCATTTCCGGCGAGCGATCCCCCTTCATTGACACAGCCGACCCCTGAAAAGGGAGAGCCCGGTCGCAAGCACCGCAAAACGAAGTAACGCTGTAGCCGTACTGCGCCGGGTGCCTCGGCTGTTTCCCAGGCTGGAAATAGAGTTTTGCACGCGTGGCATCAGGCCCTTGCTAACGCGTCTTCAAGGCATGCCCGGCTAAGCATTGCTCCATCTCCGTTCTGTTCAAACGCACATTTCTGTTCAAACGCACATTCGAGTTAGAGTTGAGCGTGCCTCACTTCTCTTTCACGATCCATACGCCTTTGAATTTATCGAACGAAACGCCTGGCGCGGACTTGAGTGCGTCCTTTGTCGCATCAATCGTCAGCCAAGTTTTGTTTTCTTTTTCTGATGCTTTGATGGCTTCAAAAGGCACAGCGACTTCCTTGTCACCTACGCCAAGAAATCCTCCGACCGAAATAATTACAGCTTCGATTTTGCCGCTTCTATCGAGGAGAAGATCTTCAATCTTACCGACTTTTTTCTCGTCAGGATCATAGATAGCCTGTGTGTGGAGATTAGAAACAAGCAGCGCGTCGGTTGGGAGCGTTTTCAAGAAATCGCCGGTGACTGCAGCGTCATGCTCGGCGGTTGCGATCTGCGACGACACCGCTACTACGAGGAAAGTCAGAACGCTTACGGAGAGATTTTTTTTCACTTCCATTCTCCATTCATGAGGAATTGCTTAACCTCCGGCGCGGGAAAATGTTCCCAATGGTCAAGGCGTCCGCCCAAAGCAGGTCGGCGCATCGAGTTCGCCGGTACGATTGCGCTCCAACTCCGCCAGCCACTTTTCCTCGTCGCCCTGTCTATTTATCGGCTATGTGCTTTCCGACGATGGCGGCAAGGTAGCTTGCGATTTCCATTCTCAGTAACCCGAGCGTACGCGTGTTCGGGGAAGATGTTCCGCCCTGGCGAGCCGACCTTTGCGGGGCTTTCATCTGATCCCTCAAACGAGCACGGCATAGTGGTGGAACTCGTGGCGAGATTAAGTGTTAAACCGAAGCATGGACTCGCTTGGCTCACTCGTCAGAGAGCAGCCCATGAAATATTCCAGCTCAGCTCGTGGGCGCATCGCGAGGTTCCTTAGTATTATGTTCGCTCCGAGCCCGCTTTTTCTAGATTAATGCCGTTCTTCGTAGCCGCCCCTCCTAGCACTACAGTTGCATTTTGGATTTGAGATGTGAGCGGCGCGCTGCGGCTTGATGGGCGCGTCGGAAGACGGGCCATGCAAGAATGTGGGCGGGCTTTATCTGGCGCTGGGCGAGTTTGAAGGCAAGGCGCCGAATTTCCTGGACCGACCAACGGATGAGTTCTTTGGTATTCGAGATTTCGTTTTTTTCGGCGTGCTGTTGGCTTGATGTCGGACGGCAGCCATCATGGCATAGGCAAGCATCACCAGTGAAATATGCCGGTGCCAGCCTTGCCAGGACCGTGTCTCATTGTGATCGAGGCCGAGTTCGTTCTTGGCGGTCTCGAAGCCTTCCTCGATGCGCCAGCGGGTTTCTTCGACCCTGACCAATGTCTCGATCGAGGTGCCCTTGGGACACCATGTCGCGAAATAGGCCATATCACCATCCGTGGGGTTACGCCGGATCAGCAGGCCACGCGTCCAAAGGCTTGTTCTG
>PLUZ01000416.1 GCA_003162995.1 Methylocapsa sp.
TCCCGGACGGACACTAAGGAATGAGGTATCGACTCGATGTGTGCCGAAGATATAGATGATCGTTCCACTCTGTCGCGGCGGCTCTTGGTCTGCACCGGTCCATGCTGCAATAAGGGGGGCATCTCCGACCTCCTCTTGACCGAGCTCCGCGCCACTCTGTTAGGTGCTGTGGACATTGACGACATAGTCGGAAAAGCCACTTGCGTTCGACGCTCATGCCTTGGCAAATGTACCGGGGAACCGTTGGCCTACGTCGACCCGGACGGGGTTTGGTATCATAAACTTTCGGTAGAAAACCTTTTGCTTATTTTGAAACATCATATCCTTAATGAGAGGCCGGTGCAGAGTCTCATTCTCGAAGAGGATTAGCAACATTGCGGACCAAAAGTGTCTTTGAGCGCTAGTATTCTGATGTGCGCCTCTGCGGCGGAACTGACCTTGGTCTTGGTGGGAACAGCAACCCTTGCACCGATGGCGTGCTTGAGGCCGGCGTTGACCCGCACGTCGGGGTTCAAACCGGGCGCATAGCTTGGGAGATAGAAGATTTCGATCTGATCGCTACGCACACTGCAATCGGGTCACGGATAATCTCCGCGTCATCGATCCAAAGAAATTCCAGCTTATCGCTTGAACGGGGTATGTGTGAAATGCGGCTCTTCTGGCGTGGTTGTCGTTTATTCGATGAAGTTCGCGCCGGGAAGAGTCAGCAAAATTGTGCGGTCGAGTTTCCAGATGGAATGAGCTTTAATTGCCTCAGGAAGCCGACGACAATCGAATGTCAGATTCTCAAGCTGAGCGGCCGCCTCCGGCGCCTCTATCTTAAGTTCAGCGAAACATTCGAAAGCGTAGGAGTTCAGATTGCTTGAGGTCTCTATGGGTTGCTTGTTATAGCAAGAAACGCCCGCGGCGACGGTGTGCACAAAGCGGGCGATAATGGGTAGGAGCTGCGCTTCGAGCTTTTTCTCTGAACCAGAGTCTAATGCTTGGACAGCAAGAGTAAAGTGCCCGTTGAGCTGGCCGGGGTGTCCGTCGAGCGCGGGAAGTACAACAATTGTAATCATTGAGACCTCTAAATCGTCGCGCATATTTTCACTTCGATGGCGATTACTTTGGCAAAATCGTGAAGCCCTGATCCTGCAATATCTAGACGGAAGTCGCTGAAGACAGAAAATCGGCGAATAGTGCCGCTTCCTAATTCTTTGAGGCTGTGACGATTGTCAATGAGCACTGAAATGGGCCTGTTCGAGCGCCTGGGAGCGGTTCTGCGCCGCGAGCAGAGCGGTCAGATCCGCCGGCTGCCTTGTCTGCACGCCGACCAGCTGATTACCGGCCTGGGTTGCCTGCAAGATGCCAACAGAGGATTGACTGCTTGCGGGCGCCGAAGCCATGCAGGCGCGCGATGACCGCTGGCTTGAAATCGCCGGCCTGGTGCTCGTGCGGCAAATGCCGGGCTCGGCGAAAGGCGTCATCTTTATCAACATCGAGGACGAGACTGGCGTCGCCAATCTTGTCATCTGGCCAAAACTCTATGAAAGGCACCGCCGGGTGATCCTTACGGCCGGCATGATGGCGGTCCACGGCCGCATCCAGCGCGAGGGAAAGCCGTCCATCTTGACGGCGGCCGCCAACGCCCGGGCCTGCGTCAGATCGCCGGGCTGTTGCGCGGGTAGATTTTGAACCTACGCCCTAGATAGGAAGCCCACCGCAGGGTGGGACGCGGCCGCCGCCGGCATCGTAACCATAAAACCCGGGAGGGCTCCATGGATGTGGAGCATCCAGCCTACGCTGGCTTTCGCTTCCAACTGCTCATAAGGTGCTTACAGCGATGGGCCAAATTGGCAATGTACGCAAAATCGGCCCCGAAGGGCCGTTTTTATCACCCTGATTTCCTTGAGAAAATTTGGAGCGGGCGAAGGGATTCGAACCCTCGACCCCAACCTTGGCAAGGTTGTGCTCTACCCCTGAGCTACACCCGCATCCTTGCCTGGCCCGGCAGTCTAGACCGGCGGCTCGCCTATATGGCGCAAACAGTTCTTGAATGCAATAAAATGCTGAAACACGGCAGGAGCATTCTTAATGGCAAATGTAACGCGGATTTTCGTTTCCGGCTGAAATCATGAGCAGCTTCGCTGCGGTGAGGAAACAAGCGCGCCAAGCACCTCGCCCAGTCCAAGGGGGATGCCAGCATCGCCGGCCGCAAGCTGGCACTGTCGCCCGCGAAACAAACGCAACATTATACTGGTGGAAGAATGCCGGCCGCACGGCCGTTATGCTTCTGCAGTCGGATATGCAGCTCGACGCGTACGGCCACTATTAATTATTGTTGGTTGAGGGCCGAACGCGATTCGCGCCCCGCCTTTCCGCCATTCTTAAAACAGAACACATTGATATTGTTATATTTATGTACAGGCTATCAATGGTAGCCTTACAATTGGTCTTACTTTCGAGCAGCACTCATGCGCTCATGCTGGACAATTTGCCGCAGCATCGGGATCCCAGCGCGGCGGAAGACTCCCACAGCCGTAAATATTCGCATCAAAGCATCAGACGCTGTGGCTAGGAGTTGAGACAGAAAGCGCCCGCCGGGGGGAACTCGACGGGCACTCGCGGTTACGAGGGGGCTTAGGAGCGGCCAGAGCCTCGCAACGTAAACAAAAGTATAATGCGGATTTCCTTAATATTGCATTAACGGATAACCAGCGTGGCTGGTGAGACCTAAACACACTTTCGGCGCCGCCCTGCTATGCCGATTCGGGCCGGTCACATTGAATTTCTTGTGCGTTTCCTAACTCAGTGCCCTTCCTCGCCTTGATCGCGCCCTGTTGCATAGATCCCACACCGGTCATTCATTATGCGCCGGGCGAGATTTTGTCGAAGTTTTGACGAAATGCCGAGTCAAACGTGTCGTGCGGGTAAAATCCGCTTTGTTGCCGCGCAGGAAATATTGAAGTAACCGGACAAAGCAATGATCCACTCATCACGCAGGGATCGCAAGGCCAAAGCAATTGCCGAAGTTCTGGCGATGATCGCTGATGCCCACCCGCCAGTAGTGCTGCATCGGCCGCGTCCTGACCTCGATACGGAGGAAGGGCCATTCGAAAGCGCCACTGAATTTATCGAGGCTTTGGAGAAATATTATGCCGAGCGCGCCAAGCAAATGAAAAGAAAGCACCAATGATAGGCCCTCTTCTGGGCTAGTCTCTTTGCATCGTCCATCGTGTTACATCGGCCACCGTGATTTTTGAATATAGCGCCATAAGTGCTGCGCGCCGACAATCACGTGAATTTGAAGGTGCTTTATAATCGATTCAAATTCCCCTCGTGTTACTGATGGCGCCCGCCGCGACGCCTTGCCCCGGGCTAGAAGTGGTTCCGCCCCGCCAGCTCAGCCGCCATCTTTGCTGCCTCTTAGTAGACTTTGTCCCGTTCTTCCTCCGTCATAGGCGAGACAATCAAATCCAGATTTTTGTTCCTGCTCTCCGCGTTCTATCCCTGGGTTCGAGTTACCTCTTTGCATTTCAAGGTAAAGGCCTGGCCGTGTGGGAAGCGATATTCCAATGGGCACCCAATGAAAGGGCCGTTAAGCCTCGATCGTGGCAATGAGGCTCGTGCGTGGCAATACCCAGCAGCGCCTTCCCGAACCCCGGGTGTCACGACAATGTAAAAGACTGGGCGGATGGAGATGGGCTCGGGAGTCCAAAATTCGGCGTCACTGCCATCGTAGCCGAGATGGTGAAAGCACTTGTCGTTTGACCCGGACTTTCTAGCGCATGTTCCGTAAAAGTCGCTCGACTCTTTCGATTCCGACATGCTCCAGTTCTTTGAATCTGAGCGATTCCTTTTCAATCAGATAAGTCCCTCTGGTCGGGAAGCGCTCTAAAGAATGATCTTAAATTAGTTGCCGCTGTTTGCATAAGGTCATGCGACAAAGCAAAAGTGATAGGGACCATGAGCGATCGAACTCGAAGCGATCATGGTCTTAAACGCAGGGACACCACGTCGTGTCCGGCCAAACCTAAAAGTGTAACCGGGAAGTCATGATGCTCGATCGCTCGCAGGAATTCGCACCCACGCCAGACAAACTCGCCACAGCGAAAGAGGAAACCGGCTTTACCGGCTTCGACCAGCGGTTTCACGCTTCTATCGCACGCTTGACTGGCGGTCTCTCGCCGCTGGCGCTGAGCCAAGCCTACACGGATTGGGCCGAGCATCTTATGATGTCCCCGGACAAGCAGGCAGCGCTTGCCCACGATGCTGCGTCGGCCTGGGCAAGGTTCCTATCTTACTGCCTGCATGATGGTCCAGGCGCCGATTGCCCTGCGTGCATCGAACCGCTTCCGCAGGACACGCGGTTTAGAGGAGACGAATGGAGGCAATGGCCCTTCAATATTCTCTCCCAGGGCTTTCTGCTCACCCAGCAATGGTGGCACAAGGCAGCAACCGATGTGCGTGGGGTTAGCAAGCACCATGAAGACATCATGGCGTTTCTGGCTCGTCAGGCGCTCGATACCGTCTCGCCGAAGAATTTTCCGCTCACCAATCCCGAGGTTATCGCGCAGACGCGAAAGCATAGCGGCATGAATTTCGTTCGCGGCGCGCTAAATTTCTGGGAAGACTGGCAGCGGCTGGCGGCGGGCGGGAAGCCAGTGGGCGTTGAAGCGTTCCAGGTTGGACGCGACGTCGCGATCACGCCCGGCAAGGTCGTCTTTCGCAATCGCTTGATCGAGCTCATTCAATATACGCCAGCGACGGCGGAGGTGCAGGCGGAGCCGGTTTTAATCGTGCCGGCCTGGATCATGAAATACTACATCCTCGATTTGTCGCCGCAAAACTCCCTCGTCCGCTATCTTGTCGAGCAGGGCTACACGGTATTCATGGTTTCCTGGAAGAATCCGGGAAGCGGCGACGGTGACCTTGACATGGAGGACTATCGCCGGCTCGGCGTGATAGCAGCGCTTGACGCGATTACGGCGATCGTCCCGGAAAACGGCGTTCATGCCACCGGCTATTGCCTTGGCGGCACCTTGCTCGCCGTCTCTGCGGCCGCGATGGCGCGCGACGGCGACACGCGTCTCAAAAGCATCACTATGTTCGCGGCGCAGACCGATTTCACGGAAGCGGGCGAGCTGACTTTGTTCATCGACGAGGGCCAGGTCAATTTCCTGGAGGACATGATGGCGGAGAAAAAATATCTCGACGGGAAACAAATGTCCGGCGCGTTTCAATTGCTCCACTCGAACGATCTGTTATGGTCGGCGGCCGTGCATGAATATCTGATGGGCGAGCGCCAGCCGATGATTGATCTCATGGCGTGGAATGCCGACACCACGCGGCTGCCTTACCGGATGCACTCAGAATATCTCAGGCGCTTTTTTCTCCGCAACGAATTGGTGGAGGGCCGTTACGAGGCTGGCGGCAAGCCAGTATCGCTCCGGGACATTCATGCGCCCATTTTCGCGGTGAGCACGATCACCGATCATGTCGCGCCGTGGCGCTCCGTTTATAAAATCCAGATGTTGACCGATGCAGACGTTACTTTCGTGCTGTCGAACGGCGGCCACAACGCCGGCATCGTGAGCCCGCCGGGTCATCCGCACCGGCATTTTCAGACCGCCACCCACAAGGAGGAAGACACCTACATCGATCCGGATAGCTGGCAGGCGTCCGCCGTCCGTACGGAAGGGTCCTGGTGGCCATGCTGGCGCGAATGGCTCGACAGACATTCCAGCAGAAAGAGTCCGCCACCCCCTATGGGCGCGCCGGAAAAGGGCTATACGCCTTTGGCGGACGCGCCTGGGACTTATGTTCTTGAAGATTGACGCTGGGATGCCTTCGCTTTCGTGCAATAGCCAGCGTTTTGCGGCATGGCGTTTATTCCCCGTCGCTGATCCTCGAAGCTGAGCGCGGAGACCGTCATGCCGCTCAAAGACAAAAAGGGGCTAATCATCGGCATAGCCAACAGTCAGAGTGTGGCTTATGGCTGTGCCGAGGCTTTTGTTCGCGCCGGTGCAAGCCTTGCCGTTACCTATCTGAACTCAAAGGCCGAGCCTTACGTCAGGCCGCTTGCCGAACGCCTCGAATGCCCAATCATCGTCCCCTGCGACGTCCGCGAGCCAGGCCAGCTCGAGGCAGTGTTCACCCATATCCGCGATGCTTGGGGCCGGCTCGACTTTGTGCTTCATTCCATCGCCTTCGCACCGAAGGAAGATTTGCACAGCCGTGTTGTTGACTGCTCGCAGGCAGGCTTCGCCCTGGCGATGGATGTCTCGTGCCACTCTTTCATACGCGTAGCGCATCTCGCCGAACCCCTCATGACGAATGGCGGGTGCCTTCTCACAGTTACATTCCAGGGATCGGAACGGGTTGTCGAGGACTATAATCTCATGGGGCCGGTCAAGGCGGCCCTCGAAAGCTGCGTCCGCTACATGGCAGCAGAACTCGGCATGAAACGCATCCGCGTCCATGCCCTCTCGCCGGGACCCTTGAAAACCAGGGCCGCCTCCGGCATAGCCCACTTCGATGAACTCTTGGAGCGCACCCGGGCACGCACCCCGGAACATCTGCTGGTCAGTATTGAAGAGATCGGCAACCTCGCCGTGTTTCTCGCTGGCGACGGCGCGGCGGCGCTTACCGGGAATATCGAATTTATCGACGCGGGATATCACATATTGGGCTGAATTCCGCCGGACATGAGAACATAGGAGCCGCAATGGACTGCATCGAAAACCGCACGTTCGATGAGCTGAAGGTCGGCGAGACGGCAAGCCTTGCCCGCACGCTGACCTACAAGGACATCGAACTCTTTGCGATCATGTCGGGCGACGTCAATCCGGCGCATGTCGATGAAGCGTTCGCCAAGAGCGATATGTTCCACAAAATCGTGGCGCATGGCATGTGGGGCGGGGCGCTGATCTCGACCGTTCTCGGCACCCAAATGCCCGGCCCCGGCACCATCTACCTCAACCAATCGCTGCGTTTTGGCGGCCCCGTTGGCCTTGGCGACACCATTACCATCACCCTGAAAGTGGCGGAGAAAAAGCCCGAAAAACATCGCGTTATTCTCGATTGCCAAGCGGTGAACCAGCACGGTCAAATCGTGATCACCGGGACCGCGGAGGTCATCGCGCCCACGGAAAAGATCTCCAGGCCAAGGGTTATCCTGCCCGAGGTGGAATTGCACGAGAAGGGCCGCTTTCATCGAAAGCTTGTCGAAATGACAAAGGATCTTGCGCCGATCCGAACCGCTGTCGTCCACCCTGTCGACACGGTGTCGTTGCTGGGCGCCATTGAGGCTGCCCGCGAACAGCTGATCGTGCCGATACTGATCGGCCCAAAAGCAAAGATCCGCGCTGCCGCCGCGCAGGCGCAACTCGATATCTCGCCCTATGAAATCATTTCAACAGAACACAGCGAGGCCGCCGCTGTCTTTTCGGTAGCGATGGCGCGGGCGGGCAAGGTCGAGGCGTTGATGAAAGGCGCGCTTCATACCGATGAACTCATGTGCGCAGTGATCGACGCCGATCTAGGCTTGCGCACTGCGAGAAGGATCAGCCACGTTTTCATCATCGACGCCCGCGGTTATCCGAGACCTCTCTTTGTCACGGATGCGGCGATCAATGTTTATCCCACCCTCGATGACAAGCGCGACATTGTGCAAAACGCAATCGACCTCGCGCATGCGCTCGGCATCGCGCAGCCGAAAGTCGCGATCCTAGCGGCCGTGGAAACCGTCACCACGAAACTCAGATCGACGCTCGATGCCGCCGCGCTGTGCAAGATGGCCGACCGGGGACAGATCACCGGCGGCATCATCGACGGGCCGCTCGCCTTCGACAACGCCGTTTCGGAGGAGGCCGCCCAAACGAAAGGCATCGTTTCTCCGGTCGCGGGCGAAGCCGATATTTTCGTCGTCCCCGACGTCGAAGCTGGAAATATGCTCGCCAAGCAGCTCGAATATTTGGCGGATGCCGAAATCGCCGGCATCGTGCTCGGCGCCCGCGTGCCCATTATCCTCACAAGCCGCGCCGACAAAGCACTGGCCCGGCAAGGCTCCTGCGCGATCGCCCTGCTGCTGGCCCGCCGCAAGCTGCAGGCAAAACCATGAGCGGCAACATCCTCCTCCTCAACGCGCGGACGCGCACCAGAGCGGGGATGACCTGCTTAGAGCGTGAGCAGCGGACTGTCGTCTCTAAAATTCGCGAGCTTCATATTAAGTTTAAAGGCACGATGACAACAGCTCATTTATCAATGAACGCTATTGCTTGAGGCAGGATAAGGCGGTTCATATATCCTTGCGCTGCAATTTCAACTATTGTATCTGTTTTTGTAGATCCGGAGACCCCCATGCTGGAGCTGGATAAATCAGGGTTTGACCAGACGGACATTGATATTATTTCGGTTGATATTTTTGATACTGTTCTCTTGCGAGACTATAGTTGTGGGCAAAGGCATTTTCTTGGAATCGCACGACAAGCGGCAAAGAATTTGAAGGTGGCGGGCTACGCCGTTGATGCCGCGGATATATTTCGCGCACGCAATGAAGTGCAGGCGCTGGCTTATCGCGCGGTAGAGATCGAGCGGCCGGAAGGGGATGTGAGGCTAGAGCAGATCCTTCGTCTCCAATCCCGCCTCCTAGGATTGCCAGCCGCCGCCGCCGGCCTGTTGCACGAGGCCGAGCTTGACTGCGAGGTCCGCTCACTTAAGCCGAACCGGCCGCTGCTCGATCGCCTCGCGTTCTTCCGCAGGCAAGGCAAGCGGATCATCGGCATCAGCGACACCTATCTGCCGGCGGCATCGCTCAAACGCCTGCTCAGCGCGATTGCGGCTGATCATCCGATTGAGGCGCTCTACAGCAGTTCGGATAATGGAGTGACGAAAAAAAGCGCACGATTGTTCGAAAAGGTCGTCGCTGCCGAGCGGGCGGTCGCGCGCCGCATTCTCCACTGTGGCGACAACCGGCATGCGGATTTCATCATGGCGCGTAATGCCGGCTTGCAGGCTCTCCTGATGGAGAGACCCCGATCCGTTCGCGTCTGGCGTAAGCTCGATGCGCTGCTTTTCCGCATCGGACATCCTGCCCATTCGTGGTGAGCACGTGAACATCGAAGATCGAACCCGCGCATACGACCGGGCACTGAGCAGACAAAGGGAGTTCGGAGCGAGCGTGCTCGGCCCGATCTTTGCGGAATTCGCCCTTCGTCTCTGGATCTTTCTGAATACTGTCGAAGATCCCGAGGACACCTGCATCCTGTTCTGCGCGCGCGGCGGCCTACGTCTGAGACTGCTCTTCGAGCGATTCCTGAAGCGCGCGGGGCTTGAAAGCCCTGTCGTCATCGGCGATCTGATGGTATCCCGCCTGATTGCTGCGCGCATGGCGATTCTCGACCCGGCCACGGCTGTCAGCAGCGAAATCGGACGCGAATTCTATGGCGGCACCCTGCAGACCGTCGCGCATGCCTTGGCGCAACAGACGCATGATCTCGAAGAGTGCTGGCAAGCCCCTTTCGATGCGAGCACATTTGATCGTCTGCTGGGCGCCGGCCTCCCCGGATCGCGGTGGCTTACTCAGGCCATCGAAGAACAGAATGCCCTCTTTCTCTCCCATTTGCGGCATCGCTCGGGCGGGCGCCGGCGGATCATTTTGTGCGATACGGGGCTCTATGGCAGCACTTTACGATGGCTCGAACGCGGCCTGCCGCATATAAAATGGAGCTGCGTCTTGCTCGCCCGCAGCAATTATAAGGGATTTCCGACGGAACATTTTGCGCGCACTCGCGGTCTCTCTATCGAACAGAACGGATATATCCCCTCGAATCCAAGAACGGCGGTCTTTCGGTTCTGGCATTTGATCGAGTCGGTCCTCGAGCCAAAACTTCAGAGCGTCAAATCATTCCGGATGGTCGCCGGCAGCGAAGAACCGCGCTCGAATCTCGAGATCGAGAAGTGGGAGGACCGCCTCTATCCAGATGATGATGGTGATGAACTATTCGCCGGCGTGCTCGCTTATTTCGATCAGATTCGATGGGATGCAATTCCCAAGATCTACAAAGATGCCGCAAGGGCGTGGCGCAGGCTCAGGCGAATTATTATCTGGCCAAAACCTGCCGATGTCGAATTGTTGACGACGGGCGATCGTTCTTGCGATTTCGGATCTAGTGCCGCGATCCCAGCCCTTTCCGCACGTGGTGCCCGCAGGCTGCGGAGCATTCTGCGGAGCAGTATTTGGCGTGAAGGCGAAATCGTGCAGACGTTTCCGGTCACTCGGAGTCTGCTTCTGGCAGGCATCGAAGGCGCCTATCTCGGCCGGTACGCCTATCGAATTATTCGAAGGCTCAGCCGCTAGAGCGTTTTCCTATCTGNNGAGGCCGGCATGCATGGCCAAGGCTCTTTCCATTGATCTTCGCCGCCGTGTGGTGGATGCCATTGAACAAGGCCTTTCGTGCCGCCAGGCGGCGGTACGGTTCGGGATAAGCGCGTCGAGTGCGATCCGCTGGCGTGGCCGGCTGAAGAAGCAAGGCGATCTCGCCGCAAAGAGGCAGGGCGGCGATCGCAAGTCGGGCCGCATAGAAGCCGAAGCGGCCTTCCTCCTTGGTGAGGTCGCAAAGACGCCAGACATCACGCTCGTCGAGCTTCCAGGAAAAGTTGAAGGTACGCGGCGTCAGCGCCGGCATCGGGACGCTGTGGCGCTTCTTCGACCGGCGGCGCATTACGTACAAAAAAAGACGGCGCATGCCGCTGAGCAGCAACGCTGCGACGTGAAGGCTGCTCGCGAAACATGGTTCGAGGGGCAGCTCGATCTTGATCCGGAAAGGCTAATCTTCGTCGACGAGACGAGCGCCTCCACCAAGATGTCGCGGCTCTATGGGCGGGCCTCAAGAGGAGAGCGCTGCCTTGCTGCGATTCCACATGGCCACTGGAAGACGACGACCTTCACGGCTGGGCTGCGGATCGGAGGTCTCGTGGCGCCTTTTGTGCTCGACGGCCCGATGGATGGTGATGCGTTCCGCGCTTATGTAAGCCAAGTCCTTGCACCCGAACTCACCACAGGTGACGTCGTCATCATGGACAATCTGCCAGCCCACAAGGTGCATGGCGTACGGCAAGCGATCGAAGCGGCTGGTGCGATGCTGCTGTATCTGCCTGCCTACTCGCCGGACTTCAACCCGATCGAAATGGCCTTCTCAAAGTTTAAGGCGTTGCTGCGCGCTGCAGCCGCGCGCACGATCAACGATTTGTGGGAGGCCATCCGTCTCGCAATCGGTGCTTTCAAGCCAAGCGAGTGCCAAAATTATTTCGTCGCCGCAGGATACGACGCAA
>PLUZ01000345.1 GCA_003162995.1 Methylocapsa sp.
CATATCGTCTGCTACCGACAGAGTCATTTCGCTAGGTAGGAAAGAAGAGGTGTTTGCGGTAGAATGTACGGTCCTGGCATGAGTTATCTGACATGGGGGGTCAAGGATCAGATCGATGCGAAAAACCGTTCAGTCAACGCGGCTCGCAGTTATTTGTGGCGAGACGCGGCACTCTTACTTGATTGACGGGCGTTGACCCTCCTTGTGATACTAATCGATAGTAGACCGGCACGTGCTTCGTTTCGCCCGGAGAGTGGCGCCTACAGCCTCGAAAACGCTCTTCCAAAGGCGGCCGCCTGCAAAGGAGTAAAACCCGCACCTCTCGCCGCGGCGGCGGGCATCCTGGAAATGTCGGGCGAAACGGAACGGAGAACACGAATGCTTTTTCTGGTCCTCGCTGCGATCTTCTTCGCTGGCATTCATCTTGGCGTCGCCGGCACCATGTGGCGCGATCGCGCAGTCGCGGTGCTTGGCGAAGGCGCCTACCGTGCGGTGTTCTCGATCGCTTCCCTTGCCGGCATCATATGGCTCGTGATGGCCTATAGGCATGCACCTTATGTGACCAACTGGGCGTTTCGGTGTGGTGGAAACCGGCCTGCCTGAGTAGTCTATCGGCGCCGTACTGCTCACTGCGGCGCATATTTGGAGGCGACCGATGAAGCCGATCATCGATCCGCGCGACGGTGATATTGAGGACGACGCGTCCAGCACGAAGCGGCGGTCGTTGCTTTCGCTTGCTGGCAGCTTGCTGGTGGAGATCAGCCTGCCCAAGCTGGCGGTGGCTTGGACGCTCCTGATTGGGTTACCGGGTATTATACTAGGCATTGCGCCGCTCCTCCTCTCGCTTTGGATTGGCACCGTTTCGTGGAAGGCTTCAATCATCCTGACGGGGATCTGGCCTGTCGTGCTTCTATCGGCGCTCGGCGTTTTGGCTTGGTTCGCCGGGCTTCCTCTCGCGCGCCTGATCGAGAGCAGCTTCTGGTCTCTGAACGCCTTGGGGGTTCAACCTGCCTACATCGCCTGTCGCGAAGGGCTTCGACATCTCGCCGACCGCCTTCTCTCGCACGGCGCCAGCACGGCTAGGCGGGCCTCGGTCCGTGCGGCCAGCGCCGCGGCGTCGGGTTTGGCGATCAGCATGGCTGCACTGTGGCTCGTCGTGCTCGCTTGGCCAGCCTCGCGCTGGGTTGGCAATCTTGCAGATCTCGCATCGCCGCACCTGCTCATCCCGGTCGCGTTGGCGAACGCCGTCGTTATTATCACGAGCTATTTTGGCGGGGCGGCGTTCATATGGGGCATAGCCGACGCGACAATGGCGCAGCCTCGCGATCTCCCTTCCTTTGATACTCTGCCGCAGGGCGGCCGATCGTGGCGCGTGGCGCATTTGTCCGACATCCACGTCGTAGGCGAGCGGTACGGCTTCCGGATCGAGAGCGGGAGATCCGGCCCGCGAGGGAACGGGAGGCTCCGGCAAGCCCTGGCGCGATTGGAGGAGATCCACGTGCAGGAGCCGCTCGACGCGATCCTGGTCACGGGAGATTTGACCGACGCCGGCCGTTCGGCTGAATGGGCAGAGTTTTTCGATGCTTTCGCGCCTCACCCGCAGCTCGCCGACCTTCTAATCGGGCTCCCGGGCAACCACGACGTCAACGTGGTGGACCGGGCCAACCCCGCCCGCCTCGATCTTCCGACAAGCCCCAAGAAGCGCTTGCGTCAAGTGCGGACCGTCTCGGCGCTCGCGGCGATACAGGGCGCCCGGGTCAAGGTTCTCGACCGCATCTCCGGCCGGCTCGGGGGCACGCTGGAACAGGCCCTGGAGCCGCATCTCGCTGAAATGGTCGCCTTCGCAGACGAGGGATCCGTCCCTCTGTCGAGGCGCTTAGCGGCTCTGTGGCCGACGATTTTTCCAATGGTGTGTCCGCCCGACACCGAAGATGGGCTCGGAGTGATCGTGCTGAATTCGAACGCCGAAACTCATTTCTCTTTCACGAATGCGCTCGGGATGGTCTCATACGCGCAAGCCAAGGCCATCGACATTGCTGCCGAACAATACCCTCGCGCTTGCTGGATCGTTGCGCTTCACCACCATGTCGTCGAGTATCCCAAACCGGCGAAGGCACTGTCCGAGCGCATCGGTACGGCTTTAATCAATGGCAGTTGGTTTGTGCGACGTCTGCAACGCTTGGCCAACCACGCGGTGGTCATGCACGGCCACCGGCATATCGACTGGATCGGAGAGTGCGGGGGTCTCCTTATCGTGTCCGCGCCATCCCCTGTCATGGCAGCTACCGATGACCGCGACACTTATTTCTATGTGCATACTCTTGCGGTGGGTACGGACGGCAAGCTCAGGCTGCTCGAACCGGACCGTATCGACTTACCTGGACGGCAAATTGCCGATGATTCATTGGCGACTGAAACCAAGAGCGAATTCGTGCGAGAAGATTTGACACCCGATTGACGGTTACACTAGCGCTTGTCGCCACTGTCAATTGCGGTCTCAATGAAAGGGCGACACTGCATGATCGGCGGCATTGACCCCGAACTCAGCTGGGTCATTGCTAATGAGTTTTGGCGTGTTATTCGCGCAGACTCTCGGAAGCAGCGCCGGAAGTCGACATTAGGTTTGCGATCCAACGCGTTGAGGGATTCTGTTCCCAGATGGTGAAGAGTGCGATTGTCACGGGGAGGCCGATAAATGCCCCCGGCATGCCCCATAAAAAATCCCAGATTAAAAATGCGAACAGCATGACGAAGGGTGAAATTGCGAGAGCGGTGCCAGTCAGCATCGGCTCCAAATAGCTGCCGATCACAAATTGGATTAGGTACAAACTTCCGAAAATCACAGCCGCCATCTGCCAGGATTCGAATTGCACGGTTGCGAAAATCACAGGTAGGATGACGGCCACAAGCGGGCCAACATACGGGATGTAGTTCAACACAAATGATATGACGCCCCACGCGACTGCGAGGTCGAGCCCGATGGAAAGAGTGAAGAGAAAGACAGCCACTCCCGTCACAACACTCGCCACGGTGCGTATGACCATGTATTTTCGGATTTTCTCTGCTATGCGGCCGCTGGTTTCCGCCAAACTCCAGCCGGACATTTTCTTGTCTAGCGCTTCAAGTTTTATTTTGAACTCGCTCATTTCCGCAAGCCCGAACATCAGGAATAAAAATACGACAAGTGCGAAGCCCATAAAATAATTGACTTGTACCGCGACAGCCTGGAAAATCCTTACAAGCGTAGAGGAATCGAAACTATTGGACAAGTCCACTGTAAAAATCTCATGTGACTCAAGCCATTGATTTGCCCGCATATATAGAGATTGAAAGCGATCAACATTGGCAACGGCCCAATGACCCACATCGCCAATACTCCAGACAATTGCCAACACAAGTAATGAGATGACGAGGAGTGCCAACAGGATGGTGAGGATGAGCGCCATCGGCTTCCCCATCCTGGCCTCGACCGACTTCTGGAAAGGCTCTACAAGAGCCATGGTGAAGAGCACGAACGCGACAGGCTCCAGCACGAGGCGGCCAAAATAAAGAGCGGCGGATACGAGAACCACGGCGATAATGGCTGGAACGAAGCGATCCCGGCCGGCACCGGTCACGACTGCTTCCCTATTGCTTATTTCGCTGCTTGCAGTTTGCGATTCCGATAACTGAGCGAGGTCGCGCCGCAGGCTGGCATCCGTCGCGCGAGACGCACGTTTGAGATTAAACCACACCGACGTTGCTCCTCTTGCCATGGGACCACACGACATACGACGCCGGTGCGACGATCGGCGTTGGAGCCGCCGGCGCCAGTGGTCCTTTCGTAGTCGCTAAGGCGATCCGGCCCCCGGACACCCCCCAGACCAATCACGATTGAGCCCACCACCATGGAAACACTTTCCCCGGAATCGGTCGGAATTGGGATGATGTTTGCTCTTCAAGATGACGAAAGATTGCTCATGCAAATTGTTTCTAGTCAAGGCTGGCTATACACAGCGTTCGAGGCATGGACAATGGACGCCCAGATATTTTCACATCATCAAAATTGGTAGGATGATTGCCGTGATTGCGCTCGCCTATGCGCTCAGTTCATTCGTAACCCGTGACTTGCTAATTTCCTGGCCTCCGCCGCGCACCCCTGGAGAAAGTCGATGACGAGCCCGACCGACCAGCCCCCGTCGACGGATGGAGAGACCCACACCGACCACTCCGAACTGGCGAGCGCGATCGAGCGTGGGATATTCGCCAGCCGCTGGCTTTTGGCACCCCTGTATCTGGGGCTGACTGTTAGTCTACTGCTTATCTTCGTCAAGTTCGTGCAGGGGACGGTGGAGCTGGCACGCCAGACAGGCACCGAAGACGCCAATAATACCAACCGCCCTA
>PLUZ01000573.1 GCA_003162995.1 Methylocapsa sp.
CTGCATTGAGAGCGTCCCGGCGGCGAGCTTGCGGCAGGGCGACCTTGTTCTTGTGGAGGCCGGCGATCTCATCCCGAGCGACGGCGACGTGATCGAGGGCATTGCCTCGATCGACGAATCGGCGATCACCGGGGAATCCGCGCCAGTCATCCGCGAGAGCGGCGGCGACCGCTCAGCCGTAACCGGCGGTACCAGGGTTCTGTCCGACTGGATCAAGGTTCGCATCACCGCCGCGCAGGGCTCGACTTTCCTGGACCGGATGATTGCGCTTGTCGAAGGCGCGGAGCGGCAGAAAACGCCGAACGAAATTGCGCTCAACATTCTTTTGGCTGGCTTGACGCTTATTTTCGTTTTCGCGGTCGCGACCATTCCGAGCTTTGCGAATTATGCAGGCGGCAGGGTCAGCGTGGTCGTTCTTGTCGCGCTTTTCGTTACCCTCATTCCGACCACGATTGGTGCGCTTTTGTCCGCGATTGGAATCGCTGGAATGGATCGCCTGGTGCGTTTCAATGTTCTCGCCATGTCGGGACGCGCGGTCGAGGCCGCCGGCGACGTCGACACGCTGCTGCTCGACAAGACTGGAACGATTACCCTCGGCAACCGGCAGGCGGCAGATTTTATTCCGCTGCCCGGCGTGAGTGAAAAGGAACTCGCGGACGCAGCGCAACTCGCGTCTCTCTCGGATGAGACGCCGGAAGGCCGCTCAATCGTGGTGCTCGCCAAAGAAAAATATGGCATTCGGGGCCGCGACATGGGCGAGCTCCACGCGAAGTTCATTCCTTTTTCCGCGCATACGCGATTGAGCGGGATCGATACCGACACAACTGCGATTCGCAAAGGCGCGGTGGACGCAATACTGACCTACGTTCGTTCCGTCGTCGACACGACCGTGACGGACAACCCCGGCCCGGTCGTAGCAGTGCGCCCTTCGGTGTCGGACGCCGCGGTACGCGCCTTGAACGCCAGCGCCGATACGATTGCGAAATCGGGCGGGACACCGCTTGCCGTCGCGAGAGATGGGCGGCTGCTTGGGATTATCCATCTGAAGGACATCATCAAGGGCGGCATAAGGGAACGCTTCGGCGAATTGCGTCAGATGGGGATACGGACTGTAATGATCACCGGCGACAATCCTCTGACCGCTGCGGCGATCGCGGCCGAAGCGGGAGTCGATGATTTTCTTGCCCAGGCGACGCCGGAGACGAAATTGAAGCTCATTCGCGATGAGCAGGCGCAAGGCAAGCTCGTTGCTATGTGCGGCGATGGCACCAATGACGCGCCGGCCCTGGCTCAGGCCGATGTCGGAGTCGCCATGAACACCGGCACGATGGCAGCGCGGGAGGCAGGCAATATGGTCGATCTCGACAGCGATCCTACAAANNCTTATCGAGATTGTTGAAATCGGCAAGCAGCTCCTTATGACGCGCGGCGCCCTCACGACTTTCTCGATCGCCAACGACGTCGCCAAATATTTCGCTATCATTCCGGCGATGTTCGTCGCCTTCTNNGCGCTGATCATCATCGCGCTGATCCCTCTGTCGCTTCGCGGAGTGGCCTACAGGCCCGTCGGCGCGGCGAGCATTCTGCGGCGCAATCTGCTCGTCTATGGGCTCGGCGGGATCATAGTTCCTTTCATAGCCATCAAGCTTATCGACATTATCGTCGGTGCGGCGCACCTTGCTTGAAGCAAACAACCGGCTTGAAGCAAACAACGGGTTTAAAGGAAATTAAAAATGATCAAGCATCTCGTCCCGGCAATCATGTTGACCATTCTCATGACGCTGCTGACTGGGGTTGCCTATCCGCTCGCTATGACGGGCTTGGCCGGCCGCCTTTTCCCCTATCAAGCCAATGGCAGTCTGATCGAACGCGACGGAAAGATTATCGGCTCTGAACTGATCGGGCAGAATTTCACGGCCGATGGCTATTTTCACGGAAGGCCGTCCGCCACGACCGCCGCCGATCCGAACGATCCGGCCAAAACCGTGCCCGCGCCCTATAATGCGAGCAATTCCGGCGGTTCAAATTTAGGACCCGCGTCGAAAGCGCTGGTCGACCGGGTTAAGGACGATTCCGATTTGCTGGCGGCAACGAATCCTTCCACCAAGGTTCCAGTCGATCTCGTCACCACCTCGGCAAGCGGGCTCGACCCCGACATTACCCCCGCCGCTGCTTTGTTCCAGATTCCGTGGGTCGCCAAAGCGCGCGGCCTGCCGGAAGACCAGCTCCGCCGCCTCGTCGAGGAGAATACGACTGGCCGTCTGCTTGGCATACTGGGCGAACCACATGTCAATGTGCTAAAACTCAACCTTGCGCTCGACAAGCTTGCCAAGAAAAGCTGACGCCGTGCGCCGTTGAGCATGAGTATCGCGTGGCATGGACAAACGCGACAACACCGAGCGGCGGCCTTCTCCCGACGCCCTCTTGCGTGAAGCAAAACAGGCCGAACATGGCCGCCTGAAGATCTTTCTCGGCGCTGCGCCAGGCGTCGGCAAGACCTATGAAATGCTGACGGCGGCGCGGGCAAAAAAGGCCGAAGGCGCTGATGTCGTCATCGGCGTCGCCGAGACGCATGGCCGCAAGGAGACCGAGGCGCTTCTGCAGGGGCTCGAAATCATCCCGCGCCGGATTATCGATTACAAAGGCCACACGCTCGCCGAAATGGACCTTGACGCTATTTTGGCGCGACGGCCGGGCCTCGTCCTGGTCGACGAGCTTGCGCATACCAATGCGCCAGAGAGCCGGCATCCCAAGCGCTACATGGATGTCGAGGAGCTGCTCGTCGCCGGGATCGATGTCTATACGACCCTCAATATCCAGCATGTAGAAAGCTTGAACGACATCGTTGCCGGAATAACCAAAATTAGAGTCCGCGAGACCGTGCCCGATTCGATGATCGATCTCGCGTGCGACATCGAGCTGATCGACCTTACGCCCGAGGATCTGATTGCTCGCCTCAACGAAGGCAAGGTCTATCTTCCGGACCAAGCAGAGCGTGCCATCCGGAATTATTTTTCGCCAGGCAATCTTACGGCCCTGCGCGAGCTCGCGCTGCGCCGGACGGCGCAAAGGGTCGACGCTCAAATGGTCGACTATATGCGCGCGCATCGCATTGAAGGGTCATGGCCGGCGAGCGAGCGCGTGCTTGTTTTGGTGGATTCCTCACGGGGCGCCAATGCCATCGTGCGCCATGCCAAACGTATGGCGGATCGCCTGCGCGCGCAGTGGACTGCGATCCATGTCGAAACACCGGCCGACGCGCGTGCAACCGAAGCCGAGCGCGATAAGATCGCCCAGACACTCCGGCTCGCGCAAAGGTTAGGCGCTGCGGCAATTTCCATTCCCGGAGAGGATGCCGCATTGGCCGCCGCCGAATATGCCGAGGCCAATCATTTTGCTCATATCATTACCGCCAAATCCGTGCGACCGCATTGGCGGGATTATTTCAGTGACTCATTTACGGAGAAGCTGATCCGCGCCGCGGGTGACGCGAGCGTTCATGTCGTCGCGCGCGCGAAAGATCCCCAAGCCCAAAACGCCGCCGCTTCCGACAGCAAGGCGGCAAAGCCAAGACGCACGGAGCTTAAGGCCTATATTGTGAGCCTCGCCTATGTCGCGGCCGCGATCCTCGTTGCCGCCCTGCTCCGGCGCGTGCTTGGTGTCTCTAACCTCACGCAAGTTTTCCTAATCGCAATCCTGGCGAGTGCCGTGACCTATGGTCTATGGGCTTCGTTGTTTGCCTGTCTCGTCAGCGTGCTTTCCTATAATTTTTTCTTCCTGCCGCCGCTCTACTCATTCTCAATTGCCGATCCAGAGAATGTCGTTGTCTTGTTCTTTTTTACCGTCGTGGCTCTGATTGCGAGCAATCTCGCCGCGCGTGTCCGTGCCCAGGCGGTCGCGGCGCGGGA
>PLUZ01000067.1 GCA_003162995.1 Methylocapsa sp.
ATGGCGTGCGCCCGAATCTGTCTGAAAGGGTCTGGAAGATCTAAGTTTTTGACAGATTGCCCCGTGGCTGTGTCGAATTGAGGACGGCAGCCCGCGCCCATCCCCTAAAGCTTCCTCAACTCCACTTCCTCAATAATGTGGCTCGGCCCCTTGGTCAGCACGAGACTCGCGCGGGGCATGGTGGGGAGAATGTTTTCGCGCAGATTGCGCAGATTGATTTTTGTCCAAATGTCGCGCGCGGTCGCTTCCGCCGTCGTGTCGTCGAGGCTTGCGTATTTTTTGAAATAAGATGCAGGATCGCGAAAGGCCGTGTCGCGCAGCCGCATGAAACGGGAAACGAACCATCGTTCGAGATCGTCTTCCATGGCGTGCAGATAGACTGAAAAGTCGAAGAAATCGGAGACGAAGGGAATGGCCCGTCCATCCTTAGTCCCGCGATTGGGCAGAAGCACATTCAGGCCCTCAAGGATGAGGATATCCGGGCGATCGATGGTGATGCTCTCGCCAGGGACAATGTCGTAAGTCACATGCGAATAGACTGGCGCTGGCACATGGCGCTGGCCGGCCTTCACATCGGACACAAAGGACAGAAGCTTGTTGCTGTCGTAGCTTTCCGGAAAGCCCTTTCTCTCCAAAATCCCTTCGCTTTCGAGGATCGCGTTCGGATACAGAAATCCATCCGTGGTGACGAGTTCGACTTTCGGCGTATTCGGCCAGCGCGACAAAAGAGCCTGCATGACGCGCGAAAGGGTCGATTTGCCGGCCGCGACCGAGCCGGCGACGCCGATGATATAGGGGACCTTGCCGCCTTCGGCGCCGAGGAAGCGCTGGGTTGCCTTATAGAGGCCTTGCGTCGCCGCGACATAAAGCGCGAGCAGACGCGACAGAGGCAGATAGATCGCGACGACTTCCTCAAGCGAGATAGGATCGTTGAGAGATCTAAGCCGCGAGAGGTCTTCCATCGAAAGCGTGAGGGGTGTGTCGGCGCGCAAGGCCGCCCACTCGCTCCGTGTGAAACGATGATAGGGCGAGAGAGGGGGCGGGGCCGCGCGTGCGTCCATTTAATCCTCGGCCTGTGCAGGATCGGCCTGGCGCGCGGCCTTTTCCGCGTGGCCGGACCGGCCGGTGCGGTGTTCGAGCTCGGCGCAAACATCGCCAAGCGAGATACCCCTTTGATGCAAGACGACGAGCAAATGATAAAGCAGATCCGCGCTTTCTCGGGTAAGCGCTTGGGCGTCGCCTTCAATCGCGGCGATCACGACTTCAACCGCCTCCTCGCCGAGTTTCTTGGCCGCGCGGGCCGGCCCCGCGTCGAGCAGCGATTTCGTGTAGGAGGTGGAGGCGCTCGCATTGGCCCGCGCGGCAATGATCGCGGCGAGATCGTCGAGGGTGAAGCTTGTCATGACGCCCGTCCCATGCTGACCGGGTTGCTTTCAACATGCGTCCTTGAGGCAGGCGGGATGGGGCTTGCGTCGCGCCGCACCGGCAAGCCGTGGCGTGCCATATGATCCTTGGCCTCGGCGATGGTGAATTCGCCGAAGTGGAAGATCGAGGCCGCGAGCACAGCGCTGGCGCCGCCGTCGCGAATGCCTTCGACGAGATGATCAAGCGTGCCGACACCGCCGGACGCGATGACGGGTACAGACACCGCGCGGGTGACGGCGCGGGTGAGCGCGAGATCGAAGCCGCTTTTGGTGCCGTCGCGGTCCATCGACGTCAACAGAATTTCACCGGCGCCGAGCGCCGCCACTTCCTGCGCATAGGCCAGCGCGTCGAGGCCGGTTGGCTTGCGCCCGCCATGCGTAAAAATTTCCCATTTTCCCGGCGCCGTTTGCTTCGCATCGATGGCCACGACAACACATTGGCTGCCGAATTTCTGGGCCGCTTCGCGGACGATCTCACGGTTGGCGACGGCGGCGGTCATGATCGACACTTTGTCGGCGCCGGCGAGAAGCAGCGCCCTGATGTCGTCGAGCGTGCGGACTCCGCCGCCTACGGTAAGCGGCATGAAGCAGGCTTCCGCCGTGCGCTGAACGGCATCAAGCATGATCGCGCGGTCTTCGTGGCTGGCCGTGATATCGAGAAAGCACAGCTCGTCGGCGCCCGCGGCGTCATAGGCGATCGCGCTTTGGACCGGATCGCCGGCGTCGCGCAGATCGACGAAATGCACGCCCTTGACGACGCGGCCGTCCTTCACGTCGAGACAGGGAATGACGCGGCACTTAAGCATGGGTCCGGCTCCCGGAGGCGAAGAGGTGTCTCATGCCGGCGCCTTCGCCCGGCTGATCAGAGCAAGCGCTTCCGCCGGGTCGAGCCGCCCGTCATATAACGCCCGGCCCGCGATCGCGCCTGCGAACCTCTGGCAGTCCGGCATCAACAAGCGCTCCACATCAGCGAGCGAGGCGAGGCCGCCAGAGGCGATCACCGGAATGCTCAACTCGCTCGCGAGCGCCAAGGTTGCCTCGATGTTGAGACCCTTGAGGAGGCCGTCGCGGGCAATGTCGGTATAGACGATCGCGGCGACGCCCGCATCCTCAAATCGCTTGCCGAGTTCGGCGGCAGGGAGTTCCGCGCTTTTGGCCCAGCCTTCGACCGCGACCTTGCCGTCGCGCGCGTCGATTCCAACCGCGATGCGGCCGGGATAAAGCCGCGCCGCCCGCCGGACGAGATCTGGATCGCGGACCGCCGCCGTTCCGATGATCACCCGCGCGACACCTTGGCCGAGCCAGGTCTCGATGGCGCCGATGTCCCGGATGCCGCCGCCAAGCTGGAGCGGAATTTTGATGGACGCGAGAATGGCCTCGATCGCCGGCGCATTCATCGCGCGGCCCGCGAAGGCGCCGTCGAGATCGACGACATGCAGATATTCGAAGCCTTGACTCTCAAAGGCGCGCGCTTGCGCGGCCGGATCGGCGTTGAAAATCGTGGCTCTGCCCATGTCGCCTTGCTGGAGGCGCACGCACTGGCCCTGTTTGAGATCGATCGCCGGAAAAAGAATCATGGCTTCCACTTCAGGAAATTGGCGATCAGCGTAAGACCAAGCGCCTGACTTTTTTCCGGATGGAACTGAGTCCCGGCAATGTTGCCGCGCGCGATCAGCGCGGCGATGGGACCGCCGTAATCGGTGACCGCCACGATGCAATCCTCTTGCACCGGCTTGAACGCATAGGAATGCACGAAATAGGCGTGCAAGCCCTGCTCGCCGGTCGGCACTCCGGCAAGCAGCGGATGCTCGCCCTCCGCCGCGTCGAGCGTGTTCCAGCCCATATGCGGGATGCGCAAGCGGCCGCCTTGCGGATCTATGGCCCCAACGTCGCCGCCGATCCAGCCGAGCCCCGGCGTGATTTCATGTTCAAGCCCTCGCGTCGCCAGCAATTGCATGCCGACGCAAATCCCGAGAAACGGCCGCGCCTTTTCGCGCGCGGCCCCGGTCATGGCGGCGACCATGCCGGGCACAGCCTCGAGACCGCGGCGGCAATCGGCGAAAGCGCCGACACCCGGCAAAACAATTCGGTCGGCGCGGAAAACCTCATCCGGATCGTGTGTGACGCGGATTGCTGCGGAAATCCCCGCCTCGCGCGCGGCGCGCTCGAAAGCCTTGTGGGCGGAGTGCAGATTGCCCGAGCCGTAATCGACGATCGCGACATTCACTGGGCAGCCCTCACGGTCTGGCGCCGCCGTGCGCCCCGGACTCGTTATCTAATGTGGCGTCCGGCGCTTCGATTTGGCGGTAGAAGGCGGCTTCCGCCTGATCGAGCGCCGGGGCCGCGACGATTTCGACGAGATGATATCCTTGCGCCGCGAGCTTTGCCTCGCGCAGCCGGTTGGCTTCGAGACCGAGGAGGATTTGCAAAGCCAAACCTATGGGGAAGGCGGCCAAGGGCGAAAGAGCCGTGCGCGTGGCCGCAATCAAAATGAAATAAACGGCGGCCCAGACCAGGAGAGCCACCCAGAGCCGGTGCCGCGCCAGCCAAAGGGGGCCAAAAAAGAACGCTTTCCAGTTAAAAGCCTGGCGCACGAAGGCCGCCTCGGCAAGGGATTTGAATCCGCTGCCGCGCAGATGAACCGAATAGAGGGCCATGGTGAGGCTCCTTTTTGAGATCATACTCTCGCCGGCAACCCTTAGCTGGCAACCTTTAGCAAGAAAGCAGACCCTTGGTGGACGGGATCGCGCCCTTTTGGCGCGGATCGAGCGCGACCGCCGCGCGCAAGGCGCGGGCCAAGCCCTTGAACGAGGATTCCGCGATGTGATGCGCATTCTCGCCATAGAGCGTTTCGACGTGAATATTCATCGCGGCATGGGTGGTGAAAGCCTGGAAAAACTCGCGCACGAGTTCGGTATCGAAATTGCCGATCTTGGCCTGCGCGAATTTTGTCCGGAAAACCAGAAAAGGCCGGCCGGAAATATCCACCGCGACCCGCGTCAGAGTCTCGTCCATCGGCAGGAGCGCATCGGCGAAACGGGTGATTCCCGCCATATCGCCCAAGGCCTGTCGGACCGCTTGACCCAGAGCTATGCC
>PLUZ01000171.1:0-2513 GCA_003162995.1 Methylocapsa sp.
TTTGGCAAACGCGAAGCGAGCATGAATTGGATTTCCGTCCGGAACAGCCCGACCGATACGGCACCCGTCTCCGCGACATGCTGGAGATCGACCACCATGCCGGCGTTCATATGCAGATCGATCGCGATGCCATCTTTGGTGACGGCGGGCACGTCGCGCAATTTGTGATATTGCGCCTGCTTGCGCGCACGCAGCCGCGCCTTTTCGGCATAGGAATGCTCGACATCCGGCGACGGCCGCAGATGAACGTCGCCGGTGAGGCCATCGACGATCAAGGCATCGCCGGGTTCAACCAAATCGACGATATTGGCCACGTCTCCGACGGCCGCGATGCCAAGCGCGCGCGCGACGATCGCGACATGGCTCAATGCACCGGATTCCTCGAGAACAAGGCCGCGAATCTTCGCGCGATCATATTCCAGCAGCGCGGCAGGTCCCATGGAGCGTGCGACGATAACCGAATTAGCGGGCAACTCCTCGTGCGTCCCCACGAAACCCTGACCGGTCAGCTGATGCAGCAACCGGTTGGCAAGATCGTCGAGATCATGCAAACGCTCGCGAATATAGGGCTCGGTTTGGCGCTGCAATTTGGCGCGCGTGTCGTTTTGAACGCGTTCGACCGCGGCTTCGGCCGTGAGGCCTGTCGCAACCGCCTCGCGCAGCCGGCGCAGCCAGCCGCGGTCATGCGCGAAGAGCCTGAATGTTTCCAGCACATCGCGATGTTCGCCCGGACCCATGTTGCCGCTTTCGATCAAGAGATCGAGCGAGTGCCGCATTGCGCCAATGGCGGTGTCGAGCCGCGCTATCTCCCCCTTGACGTCTTCGGCGACGAGCTGTTTGACGATAATGCGCGGCTCATGCAGAACAACGTGGCCAAGCCCGACACCGTCGGCGAGCGGGGTTCCCTTCAAGGCGAGCGGCCGGCGCAGCGCAATATCCCTGCCCGGCTGGGCAAGCGATTGCAATTCGCCCGAAGCGATCATTTCGGCGAGCAGCATGGCCGTTGTCTGGAGTGCCTCGATCTCCTCTTCGGGATAGGTGCGGCGTGCCCTGTTTTGGACCACCAGCACGCCAAGCGTGTTGCCGCCGCGCAGGATTGGCACGCCGAGGAAAGAAGAATAGATTTCCTCGCCGGTCTCCGGCCGGTACATAAACGAGGGGTGCAACTGCGCGTCGGCAAGCGCGAGTGGCTCGGCGGTCTCGGCAATCAGGCCGACCAGACCTTCGCCCGTGCGCAGCGTGGTCAGGTGAACCGCTTCGCGGTTNNAACCTTCCGTCGCATAAAGTTCGAGCCGGCCGTCAGCGCGCAGCACATAGACCGAGCAGACTTCCGCGACCATGTTCGCCGCGATATGGACGACGATCTTGTCGAGCCGTGCCTGCGGGCTGACCGGCTCCGCCATGACTTCGCGAAGGCGGCGCAGCAGCAAACGAGGACCGCCGAGCGTGCCAAACATGGACGTTTCCTGTTCAGACCTCAGGTTGCACCAATCCGGCCCGGCGAACCGGATCGGCCAAGAGCCAAGCCAGCCAAATCCGGCAACCGCTCCGTCGACTCCATAGTTTCAGCGGCCGCCTCATAAACCCGACCCCTGCTCCAAACTCTCAGCGTTTCACACGATCTTCATCACGAAACCGGCTTCCGTTCACCTGGATCACCTCATCGAACGCTATTTTATGTTTCATCGAAGCATAGAAAAGCTTCAGTCCATAATTGCTTCAAGTTCGATCACTCATGGGCTTTAGCTAGTAGGGTTAGCTAGTAGGGTTCTCCCATGATCTTATCCCTAAAGTCTGCAACTTTTTTAGATAATGCCCCTGGTTATTGACTTAACCTATTTATGTGGATGCAAACCTTGATCGCGCCGCACAATAATACGCGTGGAAGACACTCCGGAGACCCGGTTTGTCTTCGGTCCATCTCCCTAGCAAACTCCAGACCACCAAGATAATCGAAATCTTTTGGCGAGAAGGCGGACCGCTTTGGCTCAAGCTTTGTCCAAGCCATAGAGGGAGTGCAATGTTCTGACTGTCAATTCCGTATAGGCGGCTTCGATCAGGACAGAGAATTTAATCTCGGAGGTCGTAATCGCCCTGATGTTGATACCTTTTTCCGCCAGGGCCTTGAATGCCAGCGCGGCGACGCCGGCATGGCTACGCATGCCAACGCCGATCGCTGAAACTTTCACCACATCGCTGGCACCGTGCAGACTTGAAAAACCGATTTGCGGCTGCTCCTTGAACAATATCGCTTGTGTCCGCTCGAAATCGGTGGCGGAAACAGTAAAGGTAATATCCGTCACGCCCGTATCCTCGGACGCGACCTGAATAATCATATCCACATTGATATTGGCTTCGGCAAGCGGCATAAAAATGGCGGCGGCGATGCCGGGGCGGTCCGCGACACGGCGCAACGTAATCTGCGCCTCGTCCCGCGAGAAAGCGATACCGGTGACCACTTGGCTCTCCACTATATCCTCCTCGCTACAAATCAAGGTGCCCTGTTTGGATTG
>PLUZ01000171.1:2619-5967 GCA_003162995.1 Methylocapsa sp.
TCTTTGTGAAGGCCTTGAAAGCCGGTGATCACCGCCACCTCGCCCCGGGCGGCAAAACCATCGAGGATCACCGTGGCGCCAATCTGTTGAATGCGCCCCGAACCGTGCTCGTTCGAGGTTAATATCGGTATTTGCCAGCCTTGCCAAGAACGCGCCGGGATTCCTTNNACGGCGTCATATTCGCGCCGGTCACAAAGCTTTGAAGCCTCCTCGCACCAGCCGACCAGCTCGTTGGTCTTCCCGGCCATGGCGGAGACCACCACGGCAATGTCATGGCCTGCCTCCCGCTCTCTCGCAATGTGCCTTGCAACATTGCGAATGCGCTCTATGTTTGCGACCGACGTGCCGCCGAATTTCATCACAAGACGGGACATACGGTCGAAAACGCCTCCCCTCCGGCACAGATTTTCGTTTACGAAGTCAATGGCGCGAACGTGGCGCCGCCGCGCATACATGCAAATGCCGGCACATGAAGTCAATGGGAATTCAGCCATGGTCAACCAGGAAAAGCTTCGCCGCGATACGACGGTCGACCCGGAGGACGTCGCCCGTTTCGACCGTCTCGGCGCCCAATGGTGGGATCCCGATGGACCCATGCAAGCGCTGCACAAGTTCAATCCGGTCCGTGTTGCCTATTTGCGCGAGCTGCTCGCCCGGCACTTTTCGAGCGAAGGGCACAAGCGCGACTGGCGCTCGGCAAAGGCGCTCGAGGGCCTGACGATCCTCGATATAGGGTGCGGCGCCGGTATTCTCTCGGAATCCCTGGCACAGCTTGGCGCTCGGGTGACCGCGGTCGATCCGGCCCGCCGGAATATCGAGGTGGCGCGAGACCACGCCGTCAAGGCCGGTCTTTCCATTGATTACCGCTGCGCCAGCGCAGAGACACTTGTCGCCGAAGGCGCCATCTTCGATGTCGTCTTGGCGATGGAAGTCATCGAACATGTGAGCGATGTGGGAAGCTTTCTTCGGCTTGCGAGCGCCATGGTGCGGCCTAGCGGAATGCTTATCGCCGCAACGCTAAACCGCTCCCTGAAGAGCTTCGCATTCGCAATCGTCGGCGCCGAATATGTCTTGCGGTGGGTTCCGCGTGGAACCCATAGCTGGAGCCAATTCGTCACGCCGCAGGAACTTGCCAAGGCGTTGCGCGCTGCCGGACTGCATATCAAGGATGAGACGGGAGTGATCTACGATCCGATCGCCGCGAAATGGCGGCTCTCGCATGATATGGACGTCAATTACATCATGGCCGCCAACCGCCCAGTATGACACCGGCGCCTTTTCCTCTCGCCCTATATGGGCCGGAGCCTGGGAAGGTCCGATACTAACTGGTGCCGCCATGGAATCGTTGAAAAAGGCCGTAAATGATCGACAAGCAATTCGTGGAACAAATGGCCAAATACAATCGCTGGCAAAACGCCAATCTATACACTTGTGGTGACGCGCTTTCCGACGAGGACCGCAAGCGAGAGCGAGGCGCCTTCTTCGGTTCCATCCACGCCACGCTCAATCACTTGCTGTGGGCGGACCGCATGTGGATGCATCGTTTCGCTGGCATGGAAAAGCCGTCCGGAGATCTCAAGGCATCGGTCGCGCATACCCCAGACTGGCAAGATCTCAAGCATGAGCGCGAATCCTTCGACGAGGTGATCCTGCGCTGGGCAGAGTCACTCGATCCAGCCTGGCTCGACGGTGAGCTCACATGGGTCTCCGGCGCGGCGCATATGGAGATCACGCGCAAGAAATGGATCCTGGTCACCCATATGTTCAACCATCAAACTCACCATCGCGGCCAGGTCCACTGCATGATCACCCAATGCGGCCTGAGGCCGCGCGACACGGACCTGCCATTCATGATGCCAGCGAGCGTTGGATGATTGTCCAATTCATGACAAATCCTGGAAGCGCGTCATTCATCGCAACCGGAAAATAATCGCTGCGTGAGCGCCTAAGCCGCGCCGGTTCGGAGTCCCTCTACCGCCTGTGCCACGCGCTCAAAAACCTCCCCCCAATCGTCACGGGTCTTCTGCCGGAACAAACGCATCGTCGGGTATCAGGGGCTATCCTCGCGATCGAGAAGCCAGCGCCAATCTGGCACTTGCTTCAGGAGAACGAAGACTGGCCGGCCAAGCGCTCCCGCGAGATGTGCGATGGATGTATCGCAGGTGATAATCAAATCCAGATTTTGCATGACTGCCGCGGTATCGATGAAAGCATCTGGTTCAGCATCGAAATCGTCGCCTAATACGGTCAATCCAGGTAATGACTCCGCATCCGCGCAACCGTCCATTTTCTGGATGCTGATGAGACGCATGCCGTCCATTTGGGCGAGCTTCACGAAGCAAGCAAGAGGGATCGAGCGGGCCGGGTCGGCCTTGACGTTTGGATTGCCTCGCCAGCAAATGCCGATTCTAAAACCCTGCGGCCCGATCCGCGCCGCCCAGTTTTCCACCAACGGCGTCTCCGCGGCGAGATAAGACAATTTTGCGGGTATCGTCGCGAGCCTTGTCTTAAACGCGCGGGGAAGACTCGAGAGGGCAATCTGATAATCGTATCGCTCGTGCGGTTGGACACAATCGATGATTCGAACCGGCCCATCGATCCTTTTGAAGAGCCGATGCAATCGCTTGCGGCAGAAGAAGCTAACGCGAGCCCCTCGTTCTGAGAGAAGCAGCAGATAGCGTGCCAACTGGATTGCATCTCCGTGGCCTTGCTCGTCAAAGACGAGGATGCTGCAGCAGTCGGGATCTTCACCTTTCCATTCCGGCACGGGATGCGTAAGCGCCTGCTTCGGCGTCTCAGCAAAAAACCAGCGGTATTCGTAAAGCTCGAGGCCTTGCTCGAAATCTCCGCGTAGAAGCAGGAGCGCCGCCTTATTATTATTGGCGTGTGCCGAGGACGGGTCACACGCCAAGGCCGCGTCGAAACCTTCAAGAGCCTCTTCGAACCGGCCCAAATATTTGAGCGCAACGGCGCGACCGCACAGGGCTTCGAGATACTGAGGCCGCAGCGTCATGGCCTTCTCGAAAGCCGCAAGTGCGGCTTCTGGCTGTTGAAGTTTGAGAAAAAGATTGCCGCGATTCGACCAAGCTTGCGGAAATCGGGGCTGGATCCGCAAGGCCTTGGCGAAGTCCCTGCCAGCCTCTGACAAGCGGCCCAGGACGAGCAGGGCTGAGCCGCGATTGTTGAGAATGTCTGCCCGGCCGGGTTCCTTAGCGAGCGCGGCATCATAGGACGCAAGAGCTTCCAACGGACGGTCGAGATTTTGGAGGAGATTGCCGCGATCGATCAAAACTTCGATGAAAGAAGACCGCAGCCGCAGCGCTTCGTCGAAAAACTCGAGGGCACTTG